>DATLZF010000624.1:0-2133 GCA_035574135.1 Candidatus Methylomirabilota bacterium | reverse complement strand
GCCGCCGGGCATTGCACCATCCCGAGGCCATGCTGCCCCGAGTGGTGGTGGAAGTCGCCGCGGCGGGTGGAGATGCTCCCGCGGTGGTGGCCATCAAGCCGGAGAGTCTGGTGGATTTCATGGCTGCGCACGGCATCAGCGCCGAGCCCGACGGAGCACCGGCAAGCCGCTACCGGCGGGTGACCGTCAGTGAGGTTGCCGGCACGCGCCTCGATGCCATCGAGCGGCGCGGCTATCGCGGCTATGTCCCGCGGGAGACCGGTGCGGATGAGATTGAGCGTCTTCTCAAGGCGGCGGAACTGTGGCGGACGCGCCGGCGCGATTTCGATGATGACGCCGAAGGCTTTCGGCACGCCCATGAGCTGCTCGACCGGGTGATCGGCCTGGTGGGACGTGACCTGGCCTGTCACGTCGTGTTTGCCGGCGAGCGGGCTTACTGGCAGTCCCGCAATCGTGCCGCGCAGGTGCAAAGGGCCCGGCAGGATCGGCTGGGGCTCGGCTGGGCCAATCACGATCACCACACCTTCCGCTGTTCGCGGCGGCATTTTGTGGATTTGATGCGAGCGCTCGAGAAACTGGGTTTCGAGCGGCGGGAGCGTTACTACGCCGGCGCCCAGGCGGGTTGGGGCGCTCAGGTGCTCGAGCACCCCGTTGAGGGCATTGTCACGTTCTGTGATGTCGATCTGCAACCCGAAGAGACGGAGATCGACTTTTCCCGGCAACGGCTGCCCGAGTGCCGGCAGCTCGGGACGATCGGCCTGTGGGTGGGTTTGCACGGCGAAAGTTTCGTGCAGGCCGGCATGCACCACCTGGAATGCCGGTTCGATTTCCAGCTCCTGCGCGACCAACTGGCCGCCGTGAATGTGGGAACGATGAAACCGTTTTCGGATTTCCCGTTCCTGCGACAGGCGTTTACCGAGGGCGAGCGCTGGCCCGTCCGGCGTGAGCGAGCTGAGGCCTTGCGGCGACGGGGGCTGATCACGCCGGAGCAGTGCGATCAGTTCGTGGCGGAGGGCGCCATCGGGAGCCATTTGGAGAATTTGCAGCGCAAGGGCGGGTTCAAGGGCTTCAATCAAAAATCCGTCAGCGTCATTATCGCCGCCACGGATCCCCGCGCGCAGCCGGCGCACTGAGGTCCGGCGGGCGGCGGCGCGTCAACCCTTTTTTGCATGGCCCAGCATCGCCCTTGTGTTGCGTTGAGATGACACTATCCTGCGACTCGCGATGAGTACCGCGAGTTCAGGATCGAAGACAGGCCATGACCCCGTCCCACCGGCCGGGGTGGAGACAACTCCACGAGAGGGGACAACGTCCAAAGCAGGCCCTTCCGGCCGATTTCTGGAGTCCCTCGAGACGCTGCTGGAATACGGTTTGCGCAGCGAGGATTCCGAGCGGGCGGCCCTGTTGTTCGAGCGCGTGGCGCGGCGGTTGCAACAGGCTGGCGTCCGTGTGCCGGGCCCGACCACGACGCCCTACCTGAACACGATCCCGGTCGAACAGCAGCCGGAGTATCCCGGCGACTGGCAGATCGAACGGCGCATCAAGAGCCTGATCCGCTGGAACGCCATGGCCATGGTGGTGAAAGCCAACTCGACCACCAACGTGGGCGGCCACATTTCGACCTACGCCTCGAGCGCGACACTCTACGAAGTCGCTTACAACCATTTCCTCCGGGGTGGCGATGATGGCCAGCCGGCGGACATGGTGTATTTCCAAGGCCACGCCACGCCGGGAAATTACGCCCGGGCCTTCCTCGAAGGCCGGCTGACCGAGGCGCAACTGGTTAATTTCCGCCAGGAACTGGCCGAAGGCGGCGGACTGTCCAGCTACCCGCATCCTTACCTCATGCCGGAGTTGTGGCAGTTCCCCACCGTATCCATGGGGTTGGGGCCGCTCATGTCGCTTTACCAGGCGCGCTTCAACCGCTACCTGCAGGCTCGCAAGCTGGTGACGTGGCAGCGCGAGCCGAAGGTTTGGGCCTTCATTGGCGACGGCGAATGCGACGAACCCGAGACGCTGGGGCAAATCACTCTCGCCGCGCGCGAAAACCTCGACAACCTCGTATGGGTGATCAACTGCAACTTGCAGCGCCTGGACGGTCCGGTGCGCGGCAACGGCAAGATCATCCAGGAA
>DATLZF010000623.1:0-3266 GCA_035574135.1 Candidatus Methylomirabilota bacterium | reverse complement strand
TCAAACTGCACCATCGCGCCGCGGAAGTCCGGTCCAGCCCCGCGATTCCAGTAGCCGGGATGGAGCACGCGCACCGGGCGACCGTCGGCCGCGCGCAGGCGCTCCCGCCGCAGCCGCTGGTGAAACCAGATGGCTTGGAGCAACCGTTCGTCGGGAGGAGCGAAGCCTTCCTCGCGCAAATGGTCCGACACCAAGTGCGCATCGCGCCAGCGCTCGTAAAAATTGGCGGGGAAATCCGACACCTTGCCGTTGCTTTTCCCTCTCCCGCTTTCCAAAGTCAAGCCGCTCGACGCGCGCGCCGTGGCCCACTTGTCCGACCGACCGAATCCCCGGCATCGTTCGGCCGGCCGGGCGGGGGGTTGACTCCCCGCAACCTGCCGCATCGGCCGCGCGCATCGTCCGTATGACAACAACGGTCCCGAACATGACGAACGGCTCCCTCGGCACCCGGTGCGTCGGGTCCCTGATCGGCCTGCTCACCCTGACCGACATCTTGCGGGCCGCGGCGCCGGAATTGGCTGCCGACCCCCGGCGCGACGCAGCCGTGGCCGCCGTGGAGCGGGTGATGCCCAGCGTGGTCAACATCGCCACCGAGGAGGTGGTGCCGACGCAATCCCCGCTCGAGGACCTGTTCCGCGAGTTCTTCGATCCCTACTACCGCCGACGCCCGCCCAACACCCAGTACAGCCTCGGCTCGGGCGTGATCATCGACGAGGAAGGATTTGTGGTGACCAACTTTCACGTCGTCAACCGGGCGCGCCGAGTGTGGGTCAAGTTGCACGACGGCCGGGAATTTGAGGCGGAGAAGATCGCCGGCACCTCGCTCACCGACGTGGCCCTGCTGAAGATTCGTGCGGGCAAATCGGACCGGTTCGCGGCCGTGAAGTTCGCCGCGGACGACGATTTGCTACTGGGCGAAACGGTGCTGGCTTTGGGCAACCCCTTTGGCCTGGGCGGATCCGTCAGCCGCGGCATTCTCAGCTCGAAGAGCCGTCGTCCCCCCGCCGACAACGAACCGCTCGACATCCTGGACTGGCTGCAAACCGACGCTTCCATCAACCCGGGCAACAGTGGCGGCCCGCTGGTGAACCTCCGGGGCGAGTTGATCGGCATCAGCGTGGCCGTCCATCGCGAGGGCCAGGGCATCGGCTTCGCCATCCCCATCAAGCGCGTGGGAGCGGCCCTGGCCGAACTGTATTCCCCCGAAGTCCTGGAGAAACTTTGGTTCGGCGCGCGGGTACGGCCGGCGCCGCCGCTGCGGGTCATCTCCGTCCAGAACGAAAGCCCGGCTGGCCGGGCCGGACTCAAACCGGGAGACGAGATTCTGCAGGTAAACGGACATGCTCCCCGTGGCTTCATTGATTTCAACCGGCAACTGCTGGCGGCCGGTGACAAGCGCGATCTGACGCTGCTCGTGCAACGCGGCGCGGCGCAGCGTTCCCTCTCCCTGCGCATGGTGCCGGAGGACACCTTCTTCAACGCGGCCCTCGTGCGGAAGAAGCTCGGTGTGGGCGTCGAGGAGCTGACCCCCCGCGCCGCCCGCGAGCTGGGCCTTTCCAACCAGCGCGGGCTGGTCATCACCGATGTTGACCGTCAATCGTCCGCCTTCGCCGCCCGGCTGGATCGCGGCATGGTGATCACCGCGCTGGACGGGCAGGTGCGGTCCGACGTGGTGTCCGCGGCCAAGTTCGTTTACGGCAAGGCCAAAGGGGACCAGATCGAGGCCGAGGTCGTTTTTCCCCGCCAACGGGGGCCCTACGTGGAACTGTTGCGCACGACTGTGACCCTCGTGGTGCGTTGAGCCGTCGCCTCGCCCGGCCGCGGCGGCCAAGCCGGACCGGGCCGGCCCTACCCTCTCGGCCCGGCCGCAAGGATCCTCCGCAAGGCCTCGACGACGCGCTCGACGCTCACCGCTGCCATACAGCGGAAATCCACCGGGCACTCGCGCCGGAAACACGGGGCACAGGGCACATCGCCCGCAATCAAGGCGTGTCGCGCATCCCCCGGCAACCCCGGGCCAGTAAGTTCCGGCGAGGTGCTGCCAAAAGGCACCACCACGGGCGTGCCGACGGCAGCCGCCACGTGCATGGGACCGGTGTCATTCGTGAGCACGACGTCGCACGCCCGCAGGGCGGCCAGTAGCTCCCGCAGGGTCGTTGCGCCGGCCAGGTTGCGGACCGATTCCGGAGCGCCACCCCCGGCAGCGCGCAAGCCGGCGGCGATGCGTCCGGCCAGCGCCATGTCGCCGCGACCGCCAAAAATCCAGCAGTGACAGCCGAATTCGCGCTGCAGCGCTGCCGCCGCCGCCACAAAGTGCGACTCGGGCCAGCGTTTGGCTGGACCGTATTCCGCCCCGGCATTGAGCCCCAGCAACGGGGGCTGGCCGGGCGTGGCCGGAGCGCCCCAGCGCTGCCGGACCGCCGCCACCTCCTCGGCCGTCACGACCAACCGGGGCGGCAGCGGTGCCCGGTGGCCGCCCAGCGCAGCGACCAGGTACAGGTAGTCATGGAGATGGTGGGCGCCCGCCGGAAACGTGGCGCGGGCCGGTCGGGGCAGGGCGTCCAGTCGTGCGCGGATCTCCGCCACGCCCCGCTTGTGCATCCGCACGGCGTCGCTGCGGGGCACCACGGCGCGGGTGAGAAAAATGTTCCGCCACGCGCCGGCGCGCCCGATGCGGACAGGGATGCGGGCCAGAAAGGTTTCCAACGCCGAACGCGGTGAGTTGGGCAACACCAGCGCCACGTCGCAACGTTGTGCCCGCAGCCGCCCGGCCACCGCCCACAGACTTTCGGTCGGCTCGAACGCCAACACCGCATCCACGGCCGGGTCGCGGGTCCACAACTCGGCCAGCTTCGCCGGCGTCAGCAGGGTGATGTGCGCGGCGGGATGCGCCTCGCGCAGACGCTGCAAGGCCGGCGTGGTCATCACGGCGTCGCCCAGCCAGTTGACACCGCGCACGAGAATGCGTTGGAAGTCGTGGTTCATCCGGCATCCGGCGGCGGGGGGCCGCCGTGGGCCGCCGCTGCAGCCACGGCTGGCCGGCGGCGGGGGGGTCGGTTTTTCCAGTGGTTGTGCACCCAGAACCAGTTGGCCGGGTCACGCCGGATGGCCGCCTCGAAGGCGGCGTTCACATCGCGCATGATGGCCTCCACCGGACGACGCCGGCCATCTTCCACGGTGGGGATTTCCTCTCCGATCTCAAGACGCCACCGCGCCAACCCGACGCGGTAACAGATGGCCGTGTGCAGCGGACAACGGTAGCGCAA
>DATLZF010000622.1:0-3698 GCA_035574135.1 Candidatus Methylomirabilota bacterium | reverse complement strand
GATCAATTCCCCCTCTCACCTCTTCCACCTCAACAATTCGCGCGGCCGCGCGCCTGGTGCGCCGCGCTGTTGCTGGCTTCACTCGGCGCGTTCACCGCCCGCGCTCAGACCGGCGCGACGCTGGCGCCGCCCGTGGTGGACGGCAAGGCAGTCCAGATTCAGTGGAACAGCAGCGGCACGCTCGAAGTGGCGCCCACCGCGACCGGTCCGTGGACGACGGTCACCGGATCAGTGGACCGCGTCAGCCGGCATCTGCATCCCATCGAACCCGGCGCGCGTTTCTTCCGCGTGCGGGAGAATGGCGTGGCCGGCGAAGCGCAACCGATTTTCCCCGGCACGGCGGCCGAGCCGCTCACGGTGGAGCGGGCGATGATCCGCCGTTTGCCGGGCCCGTCTCCCGACGGCAACGCCCTGCTCGAAGTGCAATACGAGCGCGGGCAGGTCGGCAACCAGCGGGAGCTGTTCTTCCTCGCCGATGATCGCCTCATCCATCTCAACGACGCCGGTCAGAACGGCGACCGCCGCGCGGGTGACGGGATTTTCTCCGGCCCGATCTTCGTCGATCCGGGCGATCTCCAGGAGATGAACGACTACACGAGCCGTCTCCCGGAGAAGCTGCGAATTCAACCCGTGTTCCGGGGCCGGACGGTCGTCGGGGAAACCGAGTTGCCGCTGATCGACGTGGAGGGATTCGAACGCGGCCAGGCGATTCAGGTGCATCCGTTCGACTTTGGCGCCGCCGGCAACCGACCGACGCGCCTGATTGATCCCCGCGACCCGACGGCAGCCGGTGAACTAAACCCGGCGGGCTTTCTGCTCCCGCCGATGCTCCCGATTGATCCGGCCAAGAGCCTGATGATCACCGATCTGTCGGTGGTGGAAGACCCGTTGCGAACGTTCGACCCATGCACCGGCGCCGGCACGCCCATGGGGGCCTGGACCTTCGGTCGCCTGATGCGCGACATGGCGAACACGCCCGTCACCGGCATCCCGGCCGAAGAGTTCGTGCGCCGCTGGCTGCGCAGTTGGGAGACCGACCAGGTGATCAATTTCGACACCGTGACCAATCGCCAGTTCGACATCCGCAACGACATCATCATCCCGTGGGAGAACGCCAGCGGCGGACCCGGCGCGCCGCTGGATCTGGCCAAGGCGCCCTTCCGCCTGCTGGCCATCGTGAACCGCGTGGATCTGCGCGGGAATTCGTTCTACGGCGGCAGCAGCAGCAACCGTTGCGAACCCGCTTGCGAGGCGGGCGAGGCCCGCTTCGTCTTCTGCGCCGTGCGCCTGGGCACCAACGGCACCAACTACGCCACCGGCGCGCTCGGGGGCCAATGCGATCCGCTGCCCTTCACCGTCATCTTCGAGTATTGCGTGCCCAAACACGGCTGCACGGCCATTCGCAACTGGGGCTGGCAATGGGCCAACCTCAGCCTGATCCCCTTTGGCCCGGCCTACAACGCCGCCCTGCAGGCCATCACAGACCAGTTCGCCACCGCCAATGCCGATCCAAGCCGCCTGCCGAACCGGAGCGCCTTGAACCAGCTCCGGAGCAACGAAATCCTCAACGGTGCCCTCGGCTGGGATCTGCGCGAGTGGCGCCTCATGTGCTGCGACTCGGACGCGGGACACTTGAAAGAGGTCACGGTGAAGCAGACGCCCGACTTCGACCACAATCTCCAGCCGATTGTCCGCGACTACATCAACGCCAACACGCCGGCGATCCTGCTCGAACAGCACACGGTGCCCCTGCAATTCCAGCGCCAGCCGTTCCTCGCCGGCGATGCACCCACACCGTTCGGATTCTTTTTCAACGCCGCCGGTATCCTCAACGGCGAGGCCCGGTTCCGGTTCTCGCTCAACACCTGCAACGGCTGCCACGGTGGTGAAACCATGACCGGCTTCCCGCCCTTCTTCACCCACGTGGCGCCGCGGCCGGCCGGCGTGCCGGCGGCGTTGTCCGATTTCCTCACCGGCCTGAACATGCCCGTGCCCGATCCCGCCGGGGTGACGCCGCCTCATGCCTTCAGCGACCTGGCGCGGCGCGAGATCGATCTGGTGGGGCTGATCAAGAAGCCATGCTTCTTCCATCTGTTCCACAAGCCGCTCAAGTTCATCCACTGAACGTTCTCCCCTCCGTTCGGCCCGTCTCCGCCGAACCCCTCCGGGCCGGGAGCTCCCTCAAAGCTCCCGGCCCTGGCGCTTTACGCCGGAGCACCAGGACCGCTGGCGACCTCGGTCCCCATCGCGTCGATCGAAGCGGCGGATTGAACTTTGGACTTTGAGCTTGCCACCGCCTGTCGCATTCTCCGCGGCAGATCAACCTATGAGAACCCTTGTGATCGGCATCGACAGCGGCACCCAATCGACCAAGGCGCTCGTGGTGGACGCGCGCACCGGCAAGGTGCATGGCACCGGTGCGCAGGCTTACGGGCTCCTTCCCGATTTGCCGCCCGGCGCAAAAGAGCAACACCCGCACACATGGCGCGATGCCGCCGCCGCCGCCGTGCGACAGGCACTGCGCCAGGCCAGGGCCAGCGCCGGCGAAGTCAAAGCCATCGGTGTGAGCGGGCAACAGCACGGATTCGTGCCTCTCGACAAGGCCGGCGAAGTGATCCGCGCCGCCAAACTGTGGTGCGACACCTCGACCGCCACCGAGTGCGAGGAAATCACCGCTCGCCTCGGCGGCCCCAAGGCGACCCTCAAGGCCCTGGGCAACGCGATACTCCCCGGCTTCACCGCCTCCAAGATTCTCTGGCTGAAAAAGCACGAGCCCAAGAACTTCGCCCGCCTCGCCACCGTTCTCCTGCCGCACGACTACCTCAACTTCTGGCTCACCGGCCAGCGGGTGATGGAATACGGCGACGCCAGTGGCACCGCCCTGCTCGACGTGCGCAAGCGCAAGTGGTGCGCGGCCGCGCTCGAAGCAATCGACCCCGACCTCGCCGGCAAGCTGCCCCCGTTGATCCCGAGCGATCACCCGGCCGGCCGGCTCCAGCCTTCGACCGCCAAGATGCTCGGGTTGAACCCCGACGTGCTCGTCAGCGCCGGGGGCGGCGACAACATGATGGGCGCCATCGGCACCGGCAACACCCGCGCCGGCGTCATCACCGCCAGCTTCGGCACCAGCGGCACCATCTACGCCTGCGCCGAAAAACCCGTCATCGACCCCCGCGGCGAGATTGCCGCCTTTTGTGATTCCACCAACCGCTGGCTGCCCCTGCTCTGCACGATGAACGTCACCGTTGCCACCGAAATGATGCGCCAGGACTTCGAGTGGACGCACGAGACCTTCGCCAGCAAGGCCGCCACCGTGCCGCCCGGCTCCCACGGGCTGTTGCTGCTGCCCTACCTCGAGGGCGAGCGCACTCCCAACGTGCCGGATGGCACCGGCGTGATGATCGGCATCAACCAGCGGACCTTCAGCGCCAGCCATTACGCCCGCGCCGCCATGGAAGGCGTGACGCTGGGCATGAACTACGGGCTGCGCCGGCTGGCCCGGCTTGGCGTCACCCCCACGCAGATCCGCGCCACCGGCGGGGGTGCCCGCTCCAAGGTCTGGCGCCAGATCATGGCCGACGTGTTCAACGCGGAGGTCGTCACTCTCAAGGTGGCCGAGGGCGCGGCCTACGGCGCGGCCTTGCAAGCCCTCTGGTGCTGGCGTCTCCAACAAGGTGAGCAGGTCGCCATCAGCGACC
>DATLZF010000621.1:0-4993 GCA_035574135.1 Candidatus Methylomirabilota bacterium | reverse complement strand
CCGCGGAATCCCGCCTCGGGAGTGTAGATGACGGCGGTGGCGGCGATGCTGACGGAGCCGTGGCCGCCCGGTGTCGCCGATGCCACGGCCAAGTGGCCTTCCAGCGAAGCATCGTTGTCGAGCACGGCCACGATCACCGGGACTGCCACGGGCGTGTTCGTGGCATCCGGAACGGCCACCATCGGATCACATACGGGTGTGATGGTGATTGTGAAAGTCACTGGATCGCTGGTGTCCCGCCCGCCACCGTCATTGCCGCCGTCATCCCGGAGGTGCACGGTGACCGTGGCCACGCCGTGGGCATTCGGCGCGGAGGTGTAGGTCAACGTGCCATCAGGCTCGACGGCCGGAGGCGCGGTGAAGAGCACGCTGGTGTCCGGGGTAACGAGGAACGTCAGCCTCTGTGCCGCCTCGTCCGCCGGGCCGGGACGGATGGCGGAGGCCCATCCCGGAATCCGCTGCGGCCCGGCATCCTCGGCGCTCACCTGATTGCCGGCGGCGGCGAAACTCGGCGAATCGTTCACCGGCGTCACAAGGAGATAGAAGAAGCTGGTGGTGCGGAAACCGGCCGCGTCCTCCGCGGTGAGGGTGATCGTGGTCTCACCACTGGCATCGGCCACCGGGATGACGCGCAGGGTGCGGTTGGTGCCGGTGCCGGTGATGACGAGTCCTTCCGGAGCCACCACCGCGACATCCGAGGACCGGGCCGTGACGACGATGTTGGTGGCGGGTGTCTCGGGATCGGACACGCGGAAGTCGAGATCCAACGGCGTATCCTCCGCCGTCAGGAGATCGTCGAACTGAGACAACGTCGGCGCCGTGCGGTCGAAACGGGCGTCGGCATAGCCGATGGTTTCAACGTTGCCGCCGAACTGCGATCCGCCCTCGTGATGGAAGTACCATCGTCCGCGCGCGACCGAGAGGCTGAAGGAGCACATGTCCGAGAGGTTGTCGAACGTGGCGATGGGTTCCACGGCGCCGTCCGGCACGCGCACGCGGGCGATGGTCCGGAAATCCGGCCGGTTCATGACGAGATAGATGGCGCCGTTGAACTGCTCGGCCACGCCCCAGTAGGCCCAGCTTTCGCATGACCAGTGCTCCGGCGTCGTCATGGCTCCGAGGTCGATCACTTCGCCTTCGGGTAGTTCTACGGCGTAGGCCCGCGAGCCGTTGTGCAGCACGATGCGGTCGTAGCCCGCGAAGATGCCGCTTCCCTCGGGCATCGCAATCGATTGCGAAAGGGCGATGCGCCGCGTGGTGAGGGTGCCAGTGGCGCCGTCGAGCTCGATCAGGCCGTTGACGGTGCCGCCGCCAAAGCCAATCGGATTGTTGCCATTGGCCAGGGTGTAAATCGTGCCGGAGCGCAAGTTGCCCGTCAGGGCGTCGAGCTGGTCTCCGATGGCGGCGCCTCCGCTGAGATCCGCCGCGGAGAAGCGCGCGGTCTGGTTGTCGCCGGTGTAGAAGACGTGCGTCGCCGAGACGGCAATGCCGCCACGGTCGTCGCCGGTGAGGGCGTCGTGGTCCACCACCCGGCTGTTGTCGGATAACAGGCTGATGATGCGGAAGTTCTTCGAGGCCGGCAGCGGCGGCCGCAGCGTGAGCGCGGCCACGCTGCTGGTGACGGCGCCATAGACGTTGGTGACGACGACGGAGTAATTGCCCGCGTTCGACGGCGTGGTGGTGGCGAAGACGAGCGTCGCATTGGTGGCTCCGGGAATGTCCGTTCCTTCGTGCCGCCATTGGTAGCCCAAGGGTTTGGAGCCGCGGGCGCCCACGCGGAAGCTGGCGCCGCTGCCCTCGAAAACGGTGGCGGGTTCCGGTTGAGCAATGATAACCGGGGGAGTTGGCGGCGCGTTGAACTCGAACTGCGCCTCGGCGTAGCCTGCGATTTCGTCGCCGCTGCCGGCGAAGCCGCCGCCCTCGTAGTGGAAGTACCAGCGATCGTTCAGCGGCGAAACCGTCAGCGACGCAATGTCGCCCAGGGCGGCCCCGCTGAAGTGCTCCAGGAGAGGGGTGACGGTGCCCTCCGGCACGCGCATGCGCGAGATGGTGAAGTAACTGGAGCCATAGACGAGATGGATGGCACCATCGAAAAACTCGGCCACACCCCAGTAAGCCCAACTTTCCGAGAAGTTGCGCGCCGGCACCGGCACCGGGCCGAGGTCGGTGGCGATGCCGGACGGTAGCACGATGACATAAACGCGTGTGCCGTTGTGAACGACGACGCGGCCGTAACCCGCGAAAATACCAACCTGGCTGGAGAAGCCGCCGCCGGGCACCTGGAAGGCGGGCGTGACGTTGATGCGCCGGCCGGTGGGCACACCGGTCTCGGGATGCAATTCGATCAGCGCGTTCACGGTGCCGCCCTCCTGGGTCAGCGGCGTGCTGCCGTTGCCCAGCGAATACACCGTTTCGGTTTCCAGGTCGCTGGTCAGCGCGTCGTAGCGGGTGGACAGGGAGGAGCCGCCGGCGAGAGTGACCAGCGGCAGCCGGGCGGTGGAACTGTCGCCGGTGATGAACAGTTGGCTGCTGGAAGCGGCAATGCCGCCGCGGTCGTCGCCGGTGAGCGGCGCGTGCGGCACGGAATAGACACCGCGTGTGGTGAGGTTGAGGATGCGGAATGTCTGCGTGCCGAGGAACTGGGCGCGCAACGGTGCGATGGCGCTCGTGACGGCGCCGTAGGTGTTGCTGACGATGACGGAGTAATTGCCCGCCAGGGCCGTGGACATGGCCGCGATGCGCAGACTGGCGTTGGTGGCGTTCGTCACCACCCGGTTGCCCTGTCGCCATTGATAGGCCAGCGGGCGGCTGCCGGTGGCCGCCACGGTCAGCACCGCCTCGGAGCCAATCGGCACATTGGCGCCCTGGGGCTGACCGACAATCACCGGCGGCCGCGGCACGTCGGGAAACTCGAACTGCGCCGTCGCCAGGCCGAGCACGCCGTCCTCCTCCCCGAACTGCGAGGGACCTTCGAGGTTGAAGTACCAGCGGCCCGACAGCACCGAGGCCGAGAACCCGCGCGGGAAGCCGAGGTCCTCGAAAGTGGCCACGTCCTCCCGGGCTCCGTCGGAGACCCGCAGGCGTTGCACATTGCGGCGACCGACGCCGGCCACCAAATGTAACCGGCCATCGAAGAACTCGGCCAAACCGTGGAACCCGCCGTAGAGTGTGGCCTCGACGCCGTTGAGTCTGCCGAATTCGACGACCAGGCCGGAGGGCAGCTCCACACTGTAAACGGTCTCGTCGGCCACGATCACCACGCGTCCGTAACCGGCATACAAGCCGACCGGCAAGGATTGATTCCGGGACTCGATGGGCGGGGATAACGTCACCCGCCTGGCCGTGGGCAGGCCGGAGACGGGATCGATCTCCACCAGGCTGTTGATCTGGCTGGCTGAAAAAGCGAGGGCATTCGTGCCGTCACCCAGGGCATAGGAAACTTCGCTCTTCAGGTCCGTGACGAGGCCCCAATAACGACGGTTGAGGGCTCGGCCGCCGGACAGGTCGGCAGCTTCGAATCGGGCTGCCGCCGTGGAGCCGTTGACGAACACGCGCGCGGGCGACACCGCCAGTGAACCCTGGTTGAAGCCGGTGAAATTGCTGTGCACCACCGTGACGGCTTCGTTGGTGGTCAGGCTGAGGACGCGGAAACGTTCGTCGGGGGGCGTGTAAACCGTGAGCCGTGCCACCAGGCTGGTCACCGCTCCGTGGTCGTTGATCGCGATGAAGTGGTAGTCGCCGGTGTCAGCGGGTTGCAGCGGCGGAAGCTCCAAGACGGCGTTGGTTTGATCGGGCAGCGCGGCGCCGTCGCGGAACCACTGCACTTGCAAAGGTGCGGTGCCCAAGACTTCGCCCGCCAAGGTGCCCGGCGTGCCCGTCGCCGCCGCCAGACTCCGGGGTTGCCGGGTGATGATGGGAGCCACGGGGCCGAGGCGGATTTCGACATCGTCGATCGCCCAGTGGTCGAAGGTTTCACCAGTGAAGCGCAACTGGCGCCAGCGGAAACGCGTGGCTGGCGAGGCCGCTGCGGCCGGGATGAGCAATTGCACCTGCGACCAGGTGTAGTAGTCGGGCGTGTCGAGCCGCGCCACCTCGGTCCAGTTGGTCATGCCGGCCAGTTGATACTCGAGGACGACGCCCTCGAACGGGAGATCCACCCGCTCCCAGCTCGAGTCGCCTCCATCCGACAGGCGCAGTTGGAATCGGATCAATCCGCTTGTCCGGGTGTCCAAAGGACGCGAGATCAGGTGCCGGTTGGTGGCCGTGCCGAACCAGAGTGAGAACGGTGCCGAGACGAAGCCTCCGATCTGGTTGACGACGGCCCCCGACCCCACGTCGCTCCATTGCAGTGGGTCCACAACGCCCGTGTCGAAATTGTCCACCACGTCCGTCAGGGCGGAGATAACGGTGAGACTGGCTTCGGGGCTGTTCGTGGTGCCAAAGGCGTTGCTGACGAGGACCCGGTAACGGCCGGCGTCCGCTTCAGTGACGGCTGCGAACGGGAGCGTGCGATTGGTGGCTCCGGGTACGTCCGCGCCCTCGCGCTGCCATTGGAAATGCAATGGCTCGGAGCCACCGGCCAACACTTCGAGGCGGACGGCCAGTCCGGCCACTGCCGTCTGGTCAGTGGGCGGCTGGATGATAATCGGCGCTGACGAGGGCGGCAGCACGTTGCGCATCAAGGTCATCGTGTTGTCGCTCGAGTGGACTCCCACCACGTCGGGCTTCCCGTCGCCATCGAGATCGCCGATGGCGATCCGACTGAGGACGGTGGCCGTGGGCAGAGACAAGACCGCGGGCGGCAGGAAATCGACGGACCCGGGAGCCGGGGTGGTGTTGCGCAGTGGCAGCACGGTGGGAGGGTTGCCGGTGGAGCCCGTCAGGTCCGGGCGACCGTCGCCATCCAGATCCGCGGTCGAGAGCTGAAAAGCGAATCCTCCGGAAGGAAACAGAACCGGCGCCTCCAGGGATGAGTTATCGAACGTGCCGGCGG
>DATLZF010000620.1:0-5528 GCA_035574135.1 Candidatus Methylomirabilota bacterium | reverse complement strand
TGTCAGCCTGCGGAGTCTTGATGGAGTCCAGGGCGGTCGAACCGACGATCAATACGCTCATGGGCAATGCAATCAGGTTGAGGACGGTGAACACCCGGCGCGGGCACCGTCACAGCGGCGCGGAAGCTAGGCGCTCACGCCAGTTCTGGCAAGCGCGGGCGATGTCGGAGGCGTTCAGAATGGCCGAGACCACGCAGACGCGCCGTGCCCCGGCCGCCAGGACATCGTCGAGCCGGTCCAACGTCAGGCCACCGATGGCAAACCAAGGGATCTTTACGTGCGCCGCCGCCCAGCGGACGTAGTCGAGCGTGGCCGGGGGCCGGCCCGGCTTGGTGGGGGTGGCGAAGACGGGGCCGATGGCGATGTAATCCGGCCCGGCCCGCAGCGCCCGTTCCGCCTGCTCCGGCGCGTGGGTGCTCAGACCCAGCTTCATTTCGGGCGGGCACCCCGTCACCTGGCTGGCCTGCGTATAGCCGGCCTCGAAAAAATCCTCCTGGCCGAGATGACACGCCGGCGCGCCGGCCTGAAGCGCGACCCGGGGATGGTCATTGATCACCAGCCCGACGCCGGCCGGTTCGGTCACGGCCAGCAGCGCCTCGGCGAGCCGGCGCACCTCATCGGCCGTGGAATGCTTGGCGCGAAGCTGGATCAGGTCCGAGCCGCCGGCGCAGAGTTGTCGCGCCACCTCGACCGGGTCGCGGCCGCGCAGGTAGGCGGTGTCCACGAACGTATAGAGCCGGCAGTCGCGCAGCGGTTTCATTCAGAGCTTCACGCCGAACAGCCGCTCGTGTTCCTGGATGGCGAAGCGGTCGGTCATGCCCGCCAGGTAATCGCACACGGCGCGGTGGACGCCGTCCTGCCGGATGCGGCGACGGGTGCGCTCGCCGAGGGATTGGGGATGGGCGACGAAGTGATGAAAGAGCGCTTTGAGCATGTTCACCGCGCGACGGTTGGGTTCATGCACCTCGGGGTTGTAGTAGAGATTTCGGTAAAGATATTTGCGCAGGGCGAGGTTCATCCGTCGGCGTTCCGGACTATAACGCACCAGGGGCTGGGGTTGTTGGCGGACATCATCGGCCGTCTTGACGCCCGCTTCGCGGATCAGGGCCTCGGTGGTGTGCACCACGTCGCGCACCTGATCGTCAATCAGGCAACGGATGATGAAGTAACGGCGACATTCGTCGGGCAGCGTGCCGTGATGGCGTCGCACCCAGCGGTCGGCGCGATGCCAGATCTCGACGTCGCGGCGCAACCGGTCCTCCGACAGCAGTCCCGAGGTCAGGCCGTCGTCCAGGTCGTGGCTGTAATAGGTGATCTCGTCGGCCAGGTTGGCCACCTGGGCTTCGAGGGAAGGGGACCGGGCGGTGAAGCCGGTGCGCCGGCCCGGCACATCGAATCCCGTGGAATGCTTGGCCAGTCCTTCGCGCACCTCCCACGTCAGGTTCAGTCCCGCGAAACCGGGGTATTTCTGCTCCAGCAACTCGACCACGCGCAGACTCTGGCTGTTATGCTCGAATCCGCCGTGTTCCTTCATCAGGCGGTCGAGGGCCGCCTCGCCGGTGTGGCCGAAGGGCGAGTGCCCGAGGTCATGCGCCAGCGCGACCGTCTCCGTCAGATCTTCATTCAAGCGCAGGGCGCGGGCGATGTTCCGCGAGATGCCCGCCACTTCCATGGTATGGGTGAGGCGGGTGCGCAGGTGGTCGCCGGTGCCGTTGAGGAACACCTGGGTCTTGTACTCCAGCCGGCGAAAGGCGCGCGAGTGGATGACGCGATCCCGGTCGCGCTGGTAGTGGGTGCGCCACTCCGGCGGCGCTTCGCGATGGGCGCGCCCGCGAGTATCGGCGCTGAACTGAGCGTAGGAAGCCAGTGTGAGCCGTTCGCGGGCCTCGAGTTCCCGGCGGTCACAAGGCATGGCGGGTGAAAGTCAACACGGCGGATCTTCCTGGCCGCAGCCACCTCTACTTGGGATGCAGGACTTCCTGCACGGACACGCCGCGCAGTTCCAGGAGCCGGCGGATGGTGTCCTCGATCAGGTTGTTCGGGCATGACGCGCCGGCGGTGATGCCCACGGTGATGTTGCCGGAGGGCAGCCAGTCCTGCGTCTCGACCTCTTGGTGCAGGTGCTGGTTGTAGTGCACGATGAGCTTGTCCGAGACCATCTTGGCCGCGTTCTTGATGAAATAGGTGGGCAGTTGAGCTTCTCCCATCTCGGCGAGATGCGACGTGTTGGAGGAGTTGTAGCCGCCGATGACGATGAGGAGGTCCAACGGCTCGGTCAGCAGCTTGCTCAGGGCGTCCTGGCGATCCTGGGTGGCGCCGCAAATCGTGTCGAAGAACCGGAAATGCGCCGCGAGGTTGGAAGCGCCATAGCGCCGTTCCATGGCCGCGCGCAGCCGGCGCTGCACCTCTTCCGTTTCGCCGCGCAGCATCGTCGTCTGGTTGGCCACGCCGATGGTCCGAAGGTGCACATCCGGATCGAAACCCACCGAGTAGGCGCCCTTGAACTTGGCCAGAAACTCCTGCTTGTCCCCGCCGCGCACGATGTAGTCGCAGACGTAATCGGTCTCCGCCAGGGTGAAGACGACGAGATAGTGGCCGCTGGTGGCCGTGGCCTGCGAACTGGTCGCTTTGGTTTCCTCGTGCCAGGCCTTGCCGTGGATGATGCTGGTGACGCTGTCTCGGGCGTATTGCCGCACCCGCTTCCACACGCTCATGACGTCGCCGCAGGTGGTATCGACGAACACGCAGCCGCGCGACTCCAGCTTCCTGCGCGTTTCGACCTCGGTGCCGAACGCGGGAATGATCACGATGTCGTCCGCCTGGAGTTGTCCGATCTCCTCGTCGCTCGGCTTGCCGGCGATGGTCACGATGCCCATGCGCCGGATCTGGTCGTTCACCTCCGGGTTGTGGATGATCTCGCCGAGGAGGAAAATCCGCCGGTCCGGATAAGCGCGCCGGGCCGCATAGGCCAGGTCAATGGCGCGCTCGACGCCGTAGCAGAAACCAAACTCCTTCGCCAGCTTGATGGTCAGGCCGTCGGCCGAGAGGACATGGCCCCGGGCGCGGATCAGATCCACCAATTCGCTGCGATAGTGGGAGAGCACCTGGGCCTGCACGGCCTCCATGATGTCCGGTCGGCGGAGATTGATCTTTTGCGGCCCGGCCGCGGGCGCTTGTGTAGCCATAGTGCCGGCGAGCCTAGCATGGGGCCCGGAGGCGTCGAGGACAAAGCCGCCGGCGTCGGCTGGCCGGAAGGCTCGCGAAGACGCCTCTGGCACGGGGACTGCCCCTGCTTGCTTTTGCGAAAATGAAGGGACTCATGAATACGAGCTCGGCAGCCAGCAGGAAGTTTCTCAGAAAGTTCGATCCCCTTGAACCGTCACTCTCTCGGCCGGGCTGCGGGGGGTGGCGGTGGACCGCGACAAGACTGGCAAAAACGCGGCCCGGCCGCATTTGGCTGCATGTCCTCTGCTGGTGGGCGGATGGAAAACTCGGCTGGCACTGGCAGGGCATCCGGCGCGAGCTGCGGCGCGCAGCCGTGTGAGGGGAGTATGAATTTCTCCTCGAGTGAGGAGAGGGGCGGGCCTTGATGAAAATCCTGTGTGTGCGTCAAGGCCCGCCGGTGTTTTGGGCGCATCCGGCCGTGGCGGTCAACGCGGCGACACGCGAAGGCGGTACTGTTGGAAATCGCCGGTCCTGACCGCCCCATCCGATCGGGGCGCGGTCGCTTCGGGGCGCCGGCCTGCCGCGGTTGCGCCGGATCAGCGCAGAAACTCGGCGCCGGCGTCGTCAGCGAAACGGAGGCCCGTCGGCGTCAGGGCGAAGTGGTGATCGTCCTGCACCGCCCACCCCCGGCTCACCAACGCGGCCATCGACTCGCGCCACTCGTTGCGCAGGTCGAATCCTGTGACAGCCGCGAAGGTGGCAAAGGGCCAGCCCGCCGGCATGCGCAGCCCGAAGGCGGCGATCTCCCCGGCCCGCCCCAAAGGCGACAGCGCCTCGGTGGAGGCGATGGCCCGCTGCCCGCGCTCGAGGTGTTCGCAGTAGAGTCGGGTATCCGCCCAGTTCCGCGTGCGCACCCCGCGAACGTAGCCGGCGGCGCTCGGACCCAGGCCGTGATAGTCCCAGCCTCGCCAATAGTTCACGTTGTGCCGGCAGGCGCGGCTGGGGAGAAAGTCGGCGGCGGTATCCGCGGGCGGAGTGCCCTGGTGGCGCGCGAAGTTGGCGACTTCGTACTGGTGGAAGCCGTGTTCGCCGCTCCGGCTGACCAGTTCGTCGTACATGGCACAGGCCAGGTCCTCATCCACGTCGAACCGGCCGGCCTTGAGCTGGGCGTACAAGGGCGTGTCCTCCTCGTAAGTGACCTCGTAACAGGAGAGGTGTTCGCTGCCCAGGGCCAGGGCTTCGTTCAAGGTGGCGCGCCAGACCTCCAAGGTCTGACCCGGAATGGCGAACATCAGGTCCACGTTGATGTTCTCGAACCCGCCCCGGCGCAAGAGATCGAACGACTTGAACACCATGTCCCGCGAGTGCACCCGACCGAGCCGGTCGAGCAGGTGTTCATCGAGCGACTGGACGCCGAGGGACACGCGGTTGATCCCGAAGCGCCGCCACAGCCGGGCCTTGTCGAGCGAGACGGTGGCGGGATTGCACTCCACCGTCCACTCCCGGGCGCCCAGCAGCCCAAGTCTCTCGAACGTGGTTAGAATGCGTTCCCATTGTTCGAGGTTCAGCAGCGAGGGGGTGCCGCCGCCGAAAAAGACGGTGTCCAGTCGCAGCTCGGAGGCGGTCAACTCCAATTCACGGACGAGCGCGGCCGTGTAACGCTGCATCCGGGAGCCGTCGGAAACCTCCGAATAGAAGGCGCAGTAGTCGCACTTGTGCGCGCAGAAAGGCACATGCACATACAAGCTTCGAATGGGTGCGCGAGGCGACGCCGGCATGAGGGGAAAGATAAGCGCACCCCTCCGGGAGGACGAAAAGAAAAAACCACCCGGCTTGCGGAACTCCGCCGGCGGGAGTGAATCAGGCCCGAGTTCGCTGGACCTTCTCTGCCTTCGGTCCCTTGTCGCTTTGCACCAGCTCGAAATTGACGAATTCGCCCTCTTGCAGCGTTTTGTAGCCGCCCCCGAGAATGGAGGTGTGGTGGACGAAGACATCCTGTCCCGACTCTTGAGCGATGAAACCGAAACCCCGCTTGTTGTCGAACCATTTCACTTTGCCACTGGCCATATCCTTATCCTTCCGTGACGACGTTCAGAACCAGGAGCGTTTCACGCGTCCGGCGGCGTCCTTACCGCAGACCCGTAACTCCTTATCCCAGACGATGAGTGCGCTCGCGCGGACCATAGAAAGGGCTCATGGGGGGGTCAAGAGTAAGTTTTGCTTACGTTGGGAAAGGCTGGGTAGATCGTGACCCCCCTGTGGTGAAGCTCAAGGTGTTGAGCGCCCGCCGCAAGGATGAGCTGCTGCGCCTCCTCCGGAGGAGGCGCAGCAGCGGCGCGCAAATCTTGCCATCCTCCCGGCGT
>DATLZF010000619.1:0-5041 GCA_035574135.1 Candidatus Methylomirabilota bacterium | reverse complement strand
CCCGCTGCAAATCCTCCAGGCCCAGGCCCCGGCGCTGGCCGGGGCGGTGTTGAACTGGCGCCCGCTCAACCTCTCCAAACGCCACCACCTCTACTTGCCTTCCCCCCACCACCGGGGTCACGATCTACCCAGCTTTCCCTGAACTGGGGTGGCGCGCCCTGAACGCCCGCGCGCTGGCGCTGTTCAAGAGCGCCGGCGGTGGCTAGGGTTGCGCCATGACATGCCCACGTTGGTGCAAACGGATCCTCTGGTTCATGGCGGCCTTGCTGGCCTTGCTGGCCGTCCTGGTGGCCGCCGGCTGGTGGTATTTCCATCCCGCAGTGCAGCGCACGGATGGCATCGCCTACGGCCGGCGCGGCGAGCACACCTTGGCTCTGGATGTTCTTCGCCCTGCGCGCCCCAACGGCGTGGGCGTCTTGCTGCTTGTCAGTGGCGGCTGGAGATCGCGCCCGCCGGGCACGTTCGACGCGTGGCTGGCTGCGCCGCTGCTTCGTCGAGGCTACACGGTCATTCCCGTCTATCACGTCTCCCAGCCCAGGGCCACGGTCCAGGAGATCGTCGAGGACATGCATCGCGCCGTGCGCTTCGTGCGGCACCACGCCCGCGACTACGGCATCGATCCAGACCGGCTCGGGGTCACCGGGGGCAGCGCCGGCGGACACCTCAGCCTCATGCTCGCCACGCGGGGGGGGCCGGGCGATCCGAAGGCGTCCGACCCGGTGGACCGCGAGAGCAGCGCCGTGCAGGCCGTGGCGATCTTTTATCCCGTGACCGATCTGCTCAACTTGGGCCAATCGACCGAGAACCCGGGGAACGGCGGGCCGCCCAAGAGCTTCGTGAAGTCGTTCGGTCCGCAGGCGACGAATCTGGCCGCATGGCGGGTCATCGGCCGGGAGATCTCGCCGATCTATCACGTCACCTCCAACCTGCCACCGGTCCTCATCCATCACGGCGACGCGGACACGCTCACGCCCCTGGAGCAGACCGAGTGGTTTCAGGCGGCGGCCCGGCGGGTGGGCCGGGAGGTGGAGGTGAAGGTTCATGCGGGCGGGCGTCACGGATGGCTGACGATGCCGCTGGACATTCGCGAGTTTGCCTGGTGGTTTGACCGGCATCTCCGGCCCTAGCTTCGGAAACGCCTTTTGTCTTTTGCCTTTTCGGTGGCGTCTTCCTACCTTTCCGCCACATGCATTGGCCGAAAGTCACCCTCGTGGGGGTTGGCCTGCTTGGCGGCTCGCTGGGACTGGCCTTGCGCCAGCGGCGCCTCGCCGGGCAGGTGGCTGGCTACGTGCGTCGGGCCGAGAGCGTCAAGGAGTGCGAAGCGCTCGGTGTCGTGGATCGCGCCGACACGGACCTCTGGCGGGCCGTGGAGCAGGCCAGCCTGGTCGTCCTGTGCACTCCCATCGCCCAGATGCGGGATCTGATGGAAAAGATGCTGCCCAAGTTGGCGCCCGGTGCGGTGGTGACGGACGTGGGCAGCGTCAAGGCCAGTGTGGTGGCGGAGCTCGATCCGCTCGCCGCCAGAGTGGGCGCCCGCTTCGTCGGCAGCCATCCAATGGCCGGCGCGGAGAAAACCGGACCCGCGGCGGCACGCGCGGATTTGTTCGAGGGGGCCATCTGCGCCGTCACTCCCACCGCGCAGACGCCGCCCGACGCGGTGGCGCGGATCGAGCAACTGTGGCGCGATGTGGGAGGGGTGCCACTGCGCCTGGGCGCCGAGCTGCACGACGATCTGGTGAGCCGTTCCAGCCATCTGCCGCACGTGGTGGCTGCGGGACTGGCCAGTTACGTTCTCAGCCCCGTGCATCCGAAGGAGCAGGCCATGCTGTGCGCGAATGGCTTTCGCGACACCACTCGCATCGCGTCCGGCTCACCCGAGATGTGGCGCGACATCAGCCTGGCCAACCGCCGGAATCTGGCGCGGGTGCTCGGGGTGTTCATCGAGGATTTGCAGGAGTTCCGGCTGGCTTTGGAAAACCAGGACGCACGGGCCATCGAGGAGTTTTTTGCCAAGGCGCGGGAACGGCGCGAGGCCTGGCGCGGCAGCAAGTCTTCGCCGTCGCCGGAGTGAGGCGGGACCTCCGGCGCGGAGCGGGACGGCGCCTTTCACAAGGGGGAGCCGGATGCCTGCGCCTCCGAACAATGCCGCCCGGGGAGCCACGGGCCCTGCTTGGGATGCAGCCGCGTCAACGCTGCATTCGCAGGTTTGGGTCGGTGCTCCGGTGGTTCCTGTTTGCCGTCCGGATTTCCGCCGGTTTTGCGACGCCGTCCCGACGGCGCCGAAGCTCCTGCTCGCGGGCGGCGAGGACCGCCCACTTCCTCCTTTGATCCGCCGGCGCGGGTCTTCTATCCTTCGGGCAATGTCGTTGCCCGATCTGATCGAAATCGTTCCCCTCGACCGCCCGGTGCGGGCCGAGATCACCGTGCCCGGTTCGAAGAGCATCACGAACCGGGCGCTGGTGCTGGCGGCCCTGGCCGAGGGCGAGACGACGCTCACCGGCGCACTGTGGAGCGAGGACACGCAGGTCATGGTCGAGTGCCTTCAGGACCTGGGCTTCATGGTCAACGTGGCGCCGGAGCCCGACGAGGCGTGCAATCGCACGATTACGGTCTATGGCCTGGGCGGCAAGGTGCCGCGGGGTGGGACCGCGGAACGCCCTCTGGAGTTGTTTGTGGGCAACGCGGGCACGGCGGCGCGTTTCCTGACCGCGATGGTGTGCCTGGGCGAAGGCGTCTATCGGCTGCACGGCGTGCCGCGGATGCACGAGCGGCCGCAGGCGGCGTTGTTCGTGGCTTTGCGCCAGCTTGGCTACCGGATCGACTCACCGAACGACAAGCTGCCCGCGCTCATCCACGGCGCGGGTCCGAAGGCCGGCGCAAAATGCACCGTGAGCATCGAGGAGAGCTCCCAGTTCGCCAGCGCGCTGCTGCTGGGCGCAAAGGTGGGCGGATGGCGGGTTGAGATGGTGGGAGAGAACGCGGAGGAATCGCCCTACGTCGTGATGACGTCCGAGTTGACGAAGGTCTTCCCGCATCAAGGTGGCCGGTTTGCCATCGAGCCGGACGCCTCGAGCGGCAGCTACTTCCTGGCCGCTCACTGGCTGTCGTCCACCTGGCATCCCAACGACAGAACACCGGCGATGACCAGAGGCGGGAATATCAGCGTGCTGAAGTGGCCGAAGACAACGTGGCAGATCGATGCAAACTATGGTCAGGGTCCGGAGCTGCCGGTCGTCATCTCACGGCGTACGGACCTGGGTGACAGCATCATGACGGCCATCGCGGTGGCCCCGCGAGGTGTGACGCCGATCCGCTTCACCGACCTCGGCCGTCTGCGCCTTCAGGAATGCGAGCGCGTCGTCGCCCTTCGCACCGAGTTGACCAGGTGCGGCGCCAAGGTCATAGAGGAGGGCGACACGCTCACGGTTTACCCCTCCCCACTCCACGGGGCCGAGATCGAGACCTACAACGACCATCGCATGGCCATGTGTTTTGCCATTCTGGGGTTGAAAGTTCCCGGGATCAAAATCAAGAATCCGGCGTGCGTGAAGAAGACGTTTCCAAACTTTTTCCAGAAACTGGCCGCCCCGCCGCCGCACGGCTTGGGTGCGACGATTCTGGACGCGCACACCGGGCGCCGACTGGCGCACGATGAACTGTTTGCGGACTGACATGTGGTTTCGTTGCAAGGGTGCCGGGCCACAAGGTGACATGAGGGCGGCTGCGGGAGTGGGCGCCCCCCTGTAACCGAGGTAACCCTGCCACCCTTGGAACGCCGAGAGCAGAAAAAACGTGTCCCTGTTGACGGAAGAGCGAGTCGTGAAGTCCGAGCGCGCGGAAGTCCCCATCGTCGTGGCCATTGATGGCACCAGTGCCAGCGGCAAGAGCACCAACGCCCGCCTGGTGGCCCGGGCGCTGGGCTACACCTACGTGGATACCGGCGCGATGTATCGCACGCTGGCCTGGTATTGTCTCAAACGCGGTGTGGACCCGCAGGACGCCCGAGCCGTGGCCAGGCTGTGCCGGCAATGGAAGACCGAACTGGTGGCGGTGGAGGGTAGCGTGCGGCTGCTCGTCGATGGCTACTACCCGGAGAAGGAAATCC
Organism: Candidatus Methylomirabilota bacterium; assembly: GCA_035574135.1. Classification (GTDB taxonomy): domain Bacteria; phylum Verrucomicrobiota; class Verrucomicrobiia; order Limisphaerales; family DATLZF01; genus DATLZF01. The sequence goes on along the minus strand of DATLZF010000619.1, from coordinate 936 downwards.
GCACCGCCGAGACCAGCGAGGCCGTCTCACACGTCGCGGCCATCCCCAAGGTGCGGGATTGGATGAAGAAGACCCAGCGCGACTGCATCCGGTTCGGCAATCTCGTCATGGAGGGCCGCGACATTGGCACCAACGTTTTTCCAGAGACGGATTTCAAGTTCTATCTCGACGCCTGCCTGAACGTGCGCACCAGCCGCCGCGCTGCCGAGGGCGTGAACGAAAACCTCGCCGCCCGCGACCAGCGCGACAGCCAGCGCGCCGCCGCGCCGCTGATGATTCCCCTCGGCGCCCGGATCATCAACAACTCCGAGATGACCCCGGAAGAAAGCAGCGGTCTGATCATCGCCGAGGTGAAGGCGCGCCTGAAGGAACGGGAGGCGCGGCGTGCGCTCGCCCGGCAGAAGCCCCGCTGGTGACGGCGCGGTCCGGGCTTCGACGGGGCGATGAATCCCAGTTACCTCCTCGGATGGCTGCTGAGCCGGCTGATCTTCGCCACCTGGTTTCGCTGGCGCGTGTTTCATCCCGAGAACGTGCCCCTCGAAGGCCCCGTGGTGCTGGCGTCGAACCACGCCAGTTTCCTGGACCCGCCGCTCATCGGCGCCGGCCTCCGGCGTCCGCTCAATTACCTGGCGCGGGAATCCCTCTTCCGTTTCCCCGGCGTCGGCGCGTTGTTGCGCTCGTGGAACGCCGTGCCCGTGGATCGGGACGGTGGCAGCGGCGCCGGCCTCAAGGCCATCCTCGACCGTTTGCTGAGGGGCGGGGCCATCCTGCTTTTCGCCGAGGGCACGCGCACCCGGGACGGGCGGTTGCAGCCGGCGCGCTCGGGCATCGGCTTGGTCGTCATCAAGTCCACCGCACCGGTGGTGCCGGTCAGGGTGTTCGGGACGTTTGAGGCCTACGGGCGTCATCATTCGTTTCCCCGGCCGCGGCGGGTGG
>DATLZF010000618.1:0-3753 GCA_035574135.1 Candidatus Methylomirabilota bacterium | reverse complement strand
GGTTTGAAGTAGCCGTAAAGCGGCAGCAGCATCACGTCACCCGCCGGCACTGAAAACTCGAAATGCAGTCCCGCCTGATCCAACACCATCGCGGACGGGCGCCGCGACAGAAAGACGGCCCACGGCACGTCCCAGTTCGTCCACCCGGCCGCGCCGGCAAACCAGACCAGGACCCAACGTTCGTTCATCCCGCTCACATCGGCCGGCAGACCGTTGGTCACTATTCGCGGTCCGCCGTCCGCGCCAAACGCCGCATACGCGGGGCCCCCCAGCCCCCGCTCCTTCAATCCGGCAAACACACTCAGACGCCTCTCCCCGCTGTGGACGAGCAGGGCCGGACTCAACGCCGATTGCACCACCGTGAGGGATGCTCCGGTCCCGAGGCGGCTCAAGCCGCCTTCAGCGCGGGCCGGCTCCGGGGTCGGCGCCGCCAGCAGGCTTATGGGCGGATAGACCGCAGGCAGCGATGCGGTCGCGGCCAGCACCTTGTCCGACGGTTGCTGCTTGGCGCATCCGACCAGGGCGAACAAGCACGCCAGAGCGAACCACGGGAGGCGCGGACGCCCCTCGCGGCCCGCCCTGGAGGAGAAACCACAGGGACGGTGCCAGCACCAGCAGTTCGAGCCGGAGACAACGCGCCCGTCCCGAGCCCGGCTTTCGATGGCGGCGTGGCGATTCAGACCTCGAGCACTTTCTCGAACTTCGTCAAATTGCGCGCTCCGTTGGCCGTTACCAGGGCCACGTCTTCGAGCCGCACACCGCCACCCAGATTCCAGTAGTACAACCCCGGCTCGACGGTGACGACGTGGCCGGCACGGAGCGTGTCGCGCGAGACGGCGCTCACGCGGGGCGATTCGTGGAGTTCCAGCCCGAGTCCGTGCCCGATGCCGTGGAAAAAACCCTGCATCCGACCGTCCGCCTTGCCGGTCGTGTAACCCTGCTGCGCGAAAAACTCCTGCACCTTCTCGTGCACCCGCCGGCCGGAGACGCCGTGGCGCAGCTCGGCAAAGGCCAGTTCCTGCCCGCGCTCGACGGTGTGGTAAAGCTTGCGGATCGACTCGCTGGCCTTGCCGCGCACGACGGTGCGGGTGATGTCCCCATGATAACCGGTCTTCTGCGAGCGGGGGAAGACGTCAATGATGATGGGCTCGTTCGCCCGCAACAGGCCGTAGCCGCGCTCGTGCGGATCACACCCCTGCCGGCCACCGGCCACGATGGTGTTGGCCGGCAGCCCGCCGGCCTGACACACGGCGGTATCCACAATGGCGCGCAACTTCTCGGCCGTGAGCGGGATGTTACGGTAGAGAAGCCGCCCCCGGCGACCGATCTTGCATTGCTTGAGCGCCTGGATGCCCTCAGCCAGGCCGACTTCCGCCATCATGAGTGCGGCGCTGAGTTTCTTGACCTCCTCAGGCGTTTTCGTCTCCCGTTCGGGAAAGAACGATCCCGGACGCACCTTCACCTTCACTCCCAGCTTGCGCAGATCACGGGCCAGCCCGAGCGGAAACTGGTGCGGCACCAGCAGGCGCCGAATGCGGCGCGCCCGCACCACCGCGTGAATGACGTGATGCAGCCCGGGCTGCGCGATGCCGGAGCGGCGCAACTGCTCCAGGCACCGGTTGAGCGACACCACCCGACACCGCTGCGCCTGTTTGCGCGCCCGATCCACTTCGAGATCACTCACGATGACCTGGGCACGCCCGTCCAGGCGCAAATAGATGAACGGGTCGGGCACAAACATACCCACCGCGTAGCGCATGTCCGCGTCCCGATCGCTGTCGGCCACGATCAACAGGTTCTCTTTGCTCATCGGTTTTCGGCAAAATGGACATCCTCAATGCCCCGAGCGCGGCCGAACGGCGCCGCCCACGAAAGATCTCAGCAGGCCCCAAACAGTCGGTCCCCTGCGTCCCCCAACCCCGGCACGATGAAGCCGCGGCCGTTCAGGCCCCGATCCACCGCGGCGGTGAAAATGGGCACGGCCGGATCATGCTGCCGCACGCGCCGGATGCCTGCCGGCGTGGCCAGCAAGCACACCACCCGCACGCGCCGTGCCCCCCGCGCGGCCAACGACTCCAGCGCCGCCACCATGCTGCCCCCCGTGGCCAGCATCGGATCCAGCACCAGCACTTCGAAGTCACGCAACGACGCCGGCAGGCTCCGGTGATACACGCCGGCCTGGAGACTCGTTTCGTCCCGCTTGACGCCGACCAACCCGACCCGTGCCGACGGCAGAAGATTCAGGACGCCGTGCAGCATTCCCAATCCCGCCCGCAACACCGGCACCAGCATCACCTCACGCCGCAGGCGCACGCCGGACGCCGCCCCCATCGGGGTGCGCACCCGCGTCGTCCGGGTCGTCATCGTCCGGGTCGCCTCGTAAACCATCAGGGCCGCAGCTTCGCTCAACGCGCGCCGGAACTCCGCCTGGTCGCTGCGCTCGTCTCGCAGCCGCGTCAGGCACTGATGCACCAGCGGATGATCGATGACCGTGACCCGCTTCACGTCAGTGGAGATACGTCGGCGAAAGAAAGTAAAGATGCCCCGGCCGCAGCCGGGGCAGGTCAAAGCCCAAATCCACCTGCACCCGCCCGCCTTCCGACCGCCCGAAGATGTGGAACAACTGCGACAGATCGAACACCGGATGGTAACTGATCAGGTTGGCGCTCTCGATGCCCACCAGCTTGCGCGCCCGCGCCACCGCGGTCTCCAGCCCGCCCAGTTCATCCACCAGTCCAATCCGATGGGCCTCGCGCCCCGAGAGCACCCGCCCGTCCGCGTAATCGGTCCAGTTCGCGCTCAGGGGCTGGCCCTTCTCGCCGCTCTCCTTGTTCGCCGCGTTGGCCCCGGCGCGACCGCGGGCCACGACGGATTTGAAGCGGGCGTAGGTCTCGTCGATCAAGGCCTGCAACATGCGACTTTCCTCGGCCAGATCTTCCCGTTCGGCCGGGGTCATCTGGTCCAGATCTTTTTCCCCACTCAACATGTCCTTGAATCGACCGCTTTTGAACACCCGTGGCGTGAGCCCCACCTTTTTCATCAGGCCGCGGTAATTGTAGGAGTGCATGATCACCCCGATGCTGCCGGTGATGGTCAGTTCGTGCGCCACGATCCAACGACACGGCGCCGCTACGTAGTAACCACCTGACGCCGCCAGGCTCCCCATGCTGGCCACCACCGGCTTGCCCGTTTCCTCCTGGAACTTCTCGATCGCCTCGGCGATCTCGTCCGAGGCCAGCACCTCGCCCCCGGGGGAATTGACCTTCAGCACGACCGCCTTGACCGCGTCGTCCTCCGCCGCATGCTCGAGTTGACGCGTGATCATCTCGACCAGACCATACTCGCCGCCGAAATCACCGCTCATGATGATGCCATCAATCGGGATGACCGCGATCTTGTCCGAAGCATCGTTGTCCTCGATCACCACCTCATTCATCCGGGGCCCGTCACCGTGACGAACGGGAGCACCGCCCCACTGCACCAATCCGTTGGCCAGATGGCCCAGCACGCTCAAAACGAGCAGACCCGCCAGTATCAAGGCGGCGATTTTCCACCCGGGCGTCCGCGCCGGCGGCGCCGGCTTGGGCCGCGGCGGCGCCAAGGGTTCCAACGGGGGCGGCGCCGAGCCGGTGGCAATTGGAGGTGGCGAGCTGTCGAGCATGCCCGAAACCTACTGCAACGCGCAAATCGGCGGCAAGTGGGAAAGGCTGGGTAGATCGTGACCCCCCTGTGGTGAAGCTCAAGGTGTTGAGC
>DATLZF010000617.1:0-2643 GCA_035574135.1 Candidatus Methylomirabilota bacterium | reverse complement strand
GGCGGCGACGGCGGGCACGGCTGGGGCGGGAACTATTTCAGCGGCCGGTTTGCGGCGGTGACGAACTGCACCTTCGCCGACGGCACCGCCCGTGGCGGCACCAACGGGGTATCAGGCGGCGGCGGGGCCAGGGATGGCTCGCGCGGGCAGATCCGGGGCGCCAACCTGGCCAACAGCAACGGCGTTTTCCGCCTCAAGAATTGCATCCTGGCTTACCCTGCGGCGGGACCGAACGCCCACGGCACCTTCGCTGACGGGGGCTACAACCTCAGCTCCGACGCCACGCCGGTGTGGTCGCACGCAGCCAGTCGGCGCAACGTGGATCCCCGCCTCGGCGAACTGGCCGACCACGGCGGCCCCACCGAGACCTACGAGCCGGCGACCGACAGCCCCGCCATCAACGCGGGCGATCCTGGGTTCTGCCTTGCCACGGACCAGCGCGGCGAACTCCGCCCGTTTGGCGCGCGCTGTGACATCGGAGCCGTCGAGCTGGGCGTGTACCGGCTGCGCGGTCTGATTACCGAGGCGGGACGCGGAGTCAGCAACGTCCTCGTGACCGTGACCGCCGAGATCGACGGGGAGACGGTGGTAACGGGCGAGCAACGGACCGATGCCAATGGAAGCTACCTGTTCACCCTCGAGCCGGACATCTACACGATCATTCCGGCCCGGGACGGCTACGCCTTCACCGAGCCGCAGGAGGTGGTGGATTTGACGAATGACCTGGAGCACGTCGATTTCCTCGCCATGCGCGTCTTCACGCTCCGCGGCTGGGTGTCGTTCAACGGACAGGGAATCGCCGACGTGCCGGTGATGGTCGGGGACGAGATCGCCTTCACCGATGCCGCGGGATTTTACGTGCTCGAAGACCTGCCGCCGGGCCAATACGCGGTCGTGCCGACATCCGATGCGATGACCTTCGCCCCCGCCTTCCGCAACATCACCCTGAGTTCGAACGCGCAGGCGGTGGACTTCACCGCCCAGGGCGGAGGCTCCATTCGCGGACGCATCACGCGCAGCGCCGGCGGCGGCGTGGCTGGTGTGACGGTTTCGCTGGGGCAGATCACGGCCACCACGGATGCGACGGGTGCCTACGAGTTTGTCAACCTGCTCGAAGGCGACTTCACGGTGACGCCGACGCGAGCCGGATTCGCCTTCGCGCCGGCCGCTACGAACATCACCGTGACCGGCGCGGTAACCGATCTCGACTTCGCCGCCACGGCGCTTTTCCAACTGGGCGGCAAGATCAAGAAGGGCGTCCCCGGCACGGTGGTCACGGCCGGGGATCAATCGGCCCTGCTGGACCGGAAAGGGAAGTATTTGTTCGACTCGCTGCCGGAGGGGAACTACCTCGTGACCCCGGCGTTCCCCGGCTACGACTTCACCCCGCCGGCACAGATCGTGGAACTGCGAACGAACCGCACGGCTGTCAACTTTGCCGCCACCCGTACCTACACGCTGGCCGGGCAGATCACCAACGCGGCCGGCCCCATGGCCGGCGTGGAAGTCAGCGCCGGTGATGCCGGCAGCGCCACCACGGACGACGACGGCATCTATGTCTTCACCGGCCTGCCTGCGGGCACCTACGTCGTGACGCCCTCGGCCGAGGGCTACGCCTTTACGCCGGCCTCGCGATCGGTGCGGTTGAAAAAAGACGTGCTCGATGCCGACTTTGGCGCCGCGGGCACTTTCAGCATCCGTGGCACGGTCCGGCACGGCAGTCAGCCCGTCTCCAACGTGGTTGTCAGCCTCGGCAGCCGTGCAGCGACGACGGATGCGGCCGGCAACTATCACCTCACCGGGCTGGGGCCCGGCGACTACGTGCTGACGCCGAGCCTGGGACCCAACGTCTTCCTGCCCGAGTCCCGCAGCGTCACCTTGTCGGGCCACCTGACCGGCCAGGATTTCTCGCTGCTGAATCTGTTCACCGTGGCGGGGCGGATCACGGAGGGTGCGATCGGTGTGGCCGGCGTGGTCGTCAACATCGGGACGCGCTCCGCCGTGACGGACACCAACGGCCAGTACTCCATTGCCAACGTGCCGGAGGGCACCAACGTGGTGATTCCGGTCAGCGCCCACCACCTCTTCACGCCGGCCCAACGCAGCGAGGTGGTCAACAGCAACCTCTCGGGTATCGATTTCGCGGCCACTTCCACCTTCACCGTGAGCGGGCGCGTGTGGGATGGCGCAGCGGGCCTGACGAACGTGACCGTGACGCTGACCAACGCCACGTCAACAAACACCCTCACCACCGGCTCGGACGGTTCCTTCGCCTTTAGTCATTTGGTGGCGGGGACCTATGGCGTGGTGCCCCAACGCTCCGGCTTCGCCTTCCGCCCGGCCGCGTGGGTGGGAACGCTCGGGCCAAGTCAGACCAATCTCGTCTTCGACCATGTGTACCGCCTCCTGGGGTTGGTGACCGATCTCGGCGTGGGCATGGATGGGGTGACCGTTTCGGCGGGAACCAACACCACGACGACCGTGACCGGCGTGGGCAGTTACTCGCTCGAGGTACCGGGCGGCACCCAGGTGGTGACCCCCTCGCGCGGCGCGGACACATTCCATCCCCCCTCCCGCACGGTGACGGTGGACCAGACGACGGCGCAGGCGGGGCCGTCGGGCTTTTTCCTGGAGCTCGATGAG
>DATLZF010000616.1:0-2854 GCA_035574135.1 Candidatus Methylomirabilota bacterium | reverse complement strand
GGGCGGGACAGCATGGAACCCGCCGCGTCCGTCGCCGCGCAGCAGGAGGCCTGTCCCGCCATCGTAGCGGGGCGTCTCGGGCAGGGTGGCGAAAAAGTTCTGCGCCAGGAACACATCCTCGTGGCCGTCGCCGTCGAAATCGGCCACAGCCAGCCCGAACGCCGGTGCCATCTGCGCCTCCGAGGGCAATGGCCGGGCCTCGAAGCGATCGCCGCGGTTGAGGAGGACGGCGGACTCCAACCACGTTGCCTCGAGGCGTTGCGCCTTGCCGGCGCGCTCGGCGAGGATCTCCCCGATGTCGGCGGCGGCGGCCCAGGCGCGATGCGAGTGGAAGCGCTCGCGCAGGAAGGGCAGGGCGCGCGCCAGGAAATCCAGGCGCTGCACCGGCACCAATCGGCCCAGGCGCCCATCGTAAAACATCTCGATCCACTCTTCGCGTCCGTCCTCGTCGAAATCGCCGTGGAACACCGTGAGCGGCCGGCCGCGGCCGGCTTCGTAGCGGGTGTTGCGGCCCCAATTGCCCGCGACCAGATCCATGCGGGCGTCGCCGTCGAAATCGCCGGCGGCGACGCTGTTCCACCAGCCTGTCAGGGCGGCCAGCGTCGTGCGCGCCCCCGCGGACGTGGTCACCGGAGCGTCCCATCGGATCAACCGCCCGCGGTCGTTGCGGAAGATCTGCAGCGGCCCCCACTCGGTGGCGAGGACCAGTTCCGTGTCGCCGTCCGCGTCGAGATCGGTGAAGACCGCCCCGCTCACCCGTCCCGCGCCGGCCAGGGCGGCGGTGTTGTCGGCGTCCAGTTGCCACTGCCCGCGTTCATTGCGAAACAGGACCGACACGGCCGCCACGGGATGGCGACCGGGCACGCACCGGCCGCCCACGAACAGGTCGAGATCGCCGTCGCCGTCCACGTCGCTCAGTGCCAGCGGACCGGTGCTGGCTTCGCTGCCGGGCAGCGAGTCATCCACCGTGCCGGCGGCGAGATCGAACTGTCGCACCACCGGCCCGGCCGTTTGGCCGTCCTCCCAATTGGCCGAACCGGCCAGCACCCTCGGGCGACCGGCGGCGTCGGGCCAGACCACGATGGCCGTTTGATCACGTGCCTCGGGGGCCTGAAGCACCGCGTCCTGACGTCGTCGGAAGCCGCCCTGCCGGTCGTTCTGAAACACCGCCATTCTCCCGCCCCGGCCGGCTCCGATGATCAAATCGTCCCGGCCGTCTCCGTCGAGGTCTGCCCAGGCCACGCCCGGGCCAAGCTGGCTGAGGCGATGCGGCAGGGTGGGCTGGCGGGCGTGATCGTCGAAGGGCTCGTCGGCGTGGACGTGCTGCAGGCGGCTGGTTTGGTCGGAAAAGAGCGGGGCTGGGGGTGGGGGCGTGGGCGGCCGTGTTTGCCCCGCGGCGGCTTCGTCGAGTTCGTAAAGCCGGTTGGCGCGGACGCCGTGCACGACGCTGCGCCGACCGCCGGGCCAATCGACCAGGAGGGTCATGTGATTGGTCAACGAACCAGCGGCGAAGACGCGCATCGTCTGGTCATCCGCCACGTAGCGTCCGCCGGCCATCATCTCCTGCGTCTGGCGGGGCACGGCGCCGCCCATGAGGGTGAGGTGCGCGCCGATGCCCTCGGTGTTGGGCGCGCGCCCCTTCAGGCGGACGGCGACGCGGGGTGAGGCGGACTCGTTGCGATACACCGAGGCACAGGCGTTGAGGTTGTTGACCACCACGTCGAGGTCGCCGTCGTTGTCGAGATCGGCCAGGGCCAGGCCGTGCGAGACGCCGGCGAGGTTGAAGCCCCAGGCGTCGCTGGCGTCCTCGAAGGTCAGATCGCCGCGGTTGCGCCAGGCCAGGTTGGGCGTAGCCAGGCGCGGAAACAGTCGGCGATTGTGGAGAATCTGTTCGTTCGAGAGCTGCTGCGTCGTGCGCAGCAGGCGCAGTTGCTCGGCGACATCCATGCTGCGGGCGTCTCGTTCGTTGCCGTTGGTGACGAGCAGATCCTCGAAACCATCGAGATCGACATCGAGGAACGCCGCCGCCCAGGCCCACTCGCCGGCGGCCACGCCGGCCAACTGGCTGATCTCCGCCCAGGTGCCGTCACCGCGGTTGAGGAAGAGCGTGTTGAGGCTGAACTGCGGCCGGTTCTCGAACTCACCCACGGCGGCCGGCGCCGCCTTGCGGTCGGGCGTGGTGTCCATGCGCCGGGCGTGATCGCGCGTAAGCATGTCGAGCACGAAGAAATCGTCCCGGCCGTCGCGGTTGATGTCGGCGAAGTCCACGCCCATGGAGAACAGGCTGGTTTTGCGCAGGGCCAGTCGCGGCAGGGCGCGGAACCGCCAGCCGCCCTGGTTGAGCCAGATGCGGTCGGGCGAGTCGAAATCGTTGCACACGTAAATGTCGGGCCGGCCGTCGCCGTTGAGATCTCGAAAGGCCACCGTCAATCCCCAATCAAACGGAGATTCGGCCAGCGGGCGGCCGTCTTCATCCAGAAACGCTCCTCCGGTGAAGGAGACGGGCACGAAGTTCGTGCCGCCCACGTTGCGGAACAGGACATCCGGTTCCCCGCGCTCGTCCACACCGCCGCGGGCATTGACCACGAAGCGGTTGGTCAGGTCCGGCTCGGTGGCGGAGCGGCCGTTGACCCGCCACACCACCTGCCGCCCGGCCACGGTTTTGAACTGGATGCGCGTGTTCGGCATGTCCATGAGGGCGGACGTGCGGTAGTTGGCGATGTAGAGATCGAGGAAGCCGTCGCCGTCGAGGTCGCCCAGGGCCAGCGAGGTGCCGCAGCGGCCGGGGTTCAGGACGGTCTTTGAGGCGGTGAAACGGCCGGCACCGTCGTTGAAATAGACCCGCGTGCCGCCG
>DATLZF010000615.1:0-7349 GCA_035574135.1 Candidatus Methylomirabilota bacterium | reverse complement strand
AGGCGGGACAGGACGTTGGTCATCCAAGGGGTGCCGTGGGCGTCGAGCCAGAAAGTCGCCTGGTCGGTGGGCGCGCTGACGAGTTCGCCCCGCAGGATTTGCAGCCCTCGCGGATCGCCAACATAGGGTGAGCCTTGTTCGACCTCGTAGAAATCGCCGTTCAGCGCCGCCACCGGCCGGCCGAGTGAATTCGGGAGACTCTTGATCTGCTGCACCAGGGTGGCCAGGCCAAGCACGGTTTCGCGCGCGAGCATGCTGTGCACCTCCAGGTCGGTCCGACTGCGATCGATTTTGATCACATGGATCGACCAGGGCACGTCGCGCCGGCGTTCGTTCGTGTAGGTGATGCCGGGAATGGAGTCGGTGATCCGGCCGTCGTCCAGTTCGACCGCCGGGGCGGGGACGCTTCCGAGCAGGAGCGCCGCCACCCATGAGGCCGGGCCGCGGCTCAGGGGGCGGGCCGCAGGAGGGGCGATTCGTGTCATACGGCGGCAGATCGCGCTGTATGAGTTGAACGGGGTGGTCATCGCCTGCCTTTGTAAGCGGCCTGCGAGCGGCTGGCAACCGGCGCGGCGGCGGGGAGGGTTCGCTCTGCGGCGGTCCGTGTGCTCCCGCGTGGCGTTGGCGTCGAGCTCTGGTGCGCCGGTGCCCACGCGCATGCACGTGCTCCTGCCGGGTTGCGAATCGGCGCCAGCGTCTGCCGGCCCCGGTAGCATGCGGGCAGCGGAGGCTGCGGAGCGGGCGGGCCGGGAGGCACGCACGCCGGCGGAAGGGTTGCCGGGTTCAGCGTTCGGCCGGTTTGCGTACGACCAGAAGGGAGTTCGCCACCGTGTCTTCACCCTGGCATGGGCTGTTGAGGATTTCCCCGTTCATCCAAAGCTGGGCGGACTTGCCGCCGTCGAAGTTCATCGCCTCCGTGCAGCCCAGTGCGGCGAGGTACTCGGCCAGTTCCGCCAGCTTCATGCCCACGGAGAGACCGGGTTGGCGTCCGTCCACCGTCACCAGGTAAATGTGCGTCGGGCTCCAGCCGATCGCCGAACGGGGGTGCCGTTCGTATTTCGAACGTTCGCCGTAGCTGTTGGAGGTTCCGGGCGGGGCGGTCTTCTGGGAAAAGGGTCTGCCGTTCCGGATCAGGGCAGGACCGCCGCCGATGGCGGTTTTGACGCCTTTGAGGTCCGGAGTCGTCGCCGTGGAAATCTCCACCACGGTGCCGGCGGCGATCTCGGGCAGGCTGGCGGCAAGACGGTCGTCGAGGGATAGAACCATGATGTCGCGGACCAGACGTGTGTCGGCCGAGGGGCGGACTTCGCGAACACGCGCCCGGTAGGTCTGACCGGCTTGGAGGGGCAACCAGGGTCCGTCACCGGCCCGCTCCAGCACCAATTCGGTTCCGCCCTTCATTCGGGTCGAGGGGCCGTAGGTCGGGGTGTAAAGAACGGCCGTGTTCGGCCGGCGCACTTGGTTGAGTCCGAAGGGAGTCTTGCGCCCTCCCGGCCAGGTGATCTGAAAGTCCCCCTTCACTTCGTCCAGGTGCGGGTTGTCTCGGGCATCGAACCAGACGCACACCGTATCCGGCCCGCTGACCAGTTCGCCGTTGACGATTTGCAGGCCGCGCGGATCGCCGGCGTAATGGGGATCGTCCCGCAGGTAAAAATCACCGTTGATTCCCGCCACGGCGCGCCCCAGCTCACGCGGCACGGCGCGGGCCTGGTCGGCGATGAGACTCACGCCGAGCACGGTCCCGCGTGCGAGAGCGGCATGGAAGGTCAGATCCTTCCGGGATCGGTCGATCGTGACGACGTGGATGGACCACGGCACGCGAGCCACCCGCTCGTTCTTGTAGGTGACACCGGCGTCGGATTTTGCCGGCGGGCTGTCGGAGGCAATGGCCTGAGCGAGGAGGCCGAGAACCGGGGCCGTCGCGCCCAGGGCTGCGGCGGCCGGGTGGATGCGCCCCGCCCAGAAGCGCCCGCCGTGGGGGCGGGGTCGGGAAGCTTCGCGCCGCCGTTGTGGGGTCATCTCGGCGCTCGGCGTGATGGGCAAATTGCAGGGGCCAACAGAGTCGGGGGCGTCGTCGTGCACGAGGAGTGTATAACCGGAGGATTGCCGTTTCGGCAATTCCCGAGTGAATGGTACGCGTGCGGTCAGGGGGAGATTTTGCTGTCGTCGGCGCGGAGCTTTTCGATTTAATCGCCGCTGTGCAGACCCGGGTTATTGCGGTTGCCAATCAAAAAGGCGGGGTGGGGAAGACCACCACCGCCGTGAACGTTGCTGCCTGCCTGGCCGCCCTTGGCCAGCGCGTTCTGCTCTTTGACCTCGATCCACAAGCGAACGCGACCAGTGGCGTGGGGTTGGAAAAGACCGAAGGCGCCAGCGCCTACCGGGCGTTGTTCGGGGAGGTGGCGCTGGCGGACAAGATTCAGCCCACCGCTTTCGAGCGGCTGCACGTCATCCCCAGCGAGGTGGACCTGTGCGGTGCCGACATCGAACTGGCGCGGGTGGAAAACCACCTGTTGCGGGTCAAGCTGGCCTTGCAGCCCGTGCTCCAGAGCGGACAGTTCGACGTGGTGCTGATCGATTGCGCGCCGTCCCTGGGCGTGCTGACGCTCAACGCCTTCGCCGCCGCCGAAGGGCTGCTGGTGCCCCTGCAGTGCGAGTATTACGCCCTCGAAGGCATCTCCATGATTCACCGGCTGCTCAACCAACTGCGCGAGACGGGCGTCAATCCCGGCTTGCGGCTCTTCGGCGTGGTCATGACCATGTTCGACGGGCGGACCAACCTCTCGCATCAGGTCGTGGGAGAGGTGCGCCAGCACTTTGGTGAACTGGTTTTCGAGACGGTCATCCCGCGCACCACCCGGCTGGCGGAGGCGCCCAGCTTTGGCAAGCCCATTATTCACTACGACAAGTACAGCGCCGCCGCCGCCGCCTACGAAGTATTGTCGCAGGATCTCCTCAAACGGCTGAATGCGGGTTGACCGGATCGGGTCCAATCGCGGACAAGTTCGCCATCAACATGACCATGAAGACTGCCTGTTTTGCTCTCCCCGCCCGGCTCTTGGCCGGGGCGACCCTCCTTTGCGCCGCCCTCGCCGCCGCGGCGGCGGACTGGCCCCAATACCGCGGCCCCCACACCGATGGAACCACGGCCGAGCGCATCCAGCTCCGCTGGCCGGAGACGGGACCGCGGCGCGTCTGGACGGTGCCGACGCCGGGCGGTTTCAGCGGCTTTGCTGTAGCGGGCGATCGCGCCTTCACACTGGTGCTTCGTGAGGTGGAGGGAGTGAAGCGCGAGGTATGCGTGGCCCTGGATGCCTCGACGGGCCGGGAACTCTGGGGTGCACCCGTCGCTATGGCCAAATATGACGGCGGCGGCGATTCCGGCGCTCCCGATAACAAGGGCGGCGACGGTCCGCGCTCGACGCCGGCGGTGGACGGCGACCGCGTCTATGTGCTGGCCGCCAATCTCGTCCTGCATTGCCTGGCGCGGAACGATGGCCGCACCCTCTGGACGCGGGACCTGGTCAAGGACCACGCCGCGCAAAACATCACCTGGCAAAACGCGGCTTCGCCCTTGATCGATGGCGATCTGATCTTCATCTGCGCGGGCGGCGCCGGCCAATCCTTGCTGGGGCTGGACAAAGTCACAGGGCAGACGGTTTGGAAGGGCGAGAGCGATCGGATGACCCACGCGACGCCGGTCGCGGCCACGCTCCACGGCCAGCGCCAAATCATCTTCCTCACGCAAAAGGGGCTGGTGGCCGTGGCGCCGACCAATGGCCAGGTGCTGTGGCGACATTCGGTTCCTTACCGCACTTCGACGGCCGCCTCGCCCGTGGTGGGCGGAGACATCGTGTATTGCTCTGCGGGTTACGGAGTTGGGGCCACGGCGGTGCGGGTTTCGCGCTCTGGGGATCGTTTCACCGCAGCCGAGTTGTGGCGGCGGCCGAACGAGTTGATGAACCACTGGAGCACGCCGGTGTATCACGAGGGTCACATCTACGGGCTGTTCGGCTTCAAGGAATATGGCCAGGTACCCTTGGGCTGCATCGAGCTGGCCACCGGCAGGCAGCTCTGGTCGCAACGGGGCTTTGGTCAGGGCGGCACCATCCTGGTGGGCCGTCACGTGGTGGCGCTGGCGGAAAACGGTGATCTCGTCGTGGTCGAGGCCACGCCCAGGGCCTACACCGAGGTTTCCCGCACCAAGGCCGTGGCCGGCAAGTGTTGGAACAACCCCGCTGTGAGCAACGGGCGCCTGTTTGCCCGCAGCACCAAGGAAGCGGTTTGCCTCGACGTGTCGGTGGCCACGACCGGCGGGCACCAGGGGGGCACGATGCCGCCGGAATAGGCGAGCGCGCCCGCCCGGGCCACCGCCAACCGCGTCCTCTCCGCTGGCCGAAGGCGTCCGATTCCCCGCACCGTTTTGGTGAACGCGAATGTGTCCGAGTTCGGCGCCAGGGCGAGCCGAACCGTCGCCGGGGCGATTGCGCTCCCCATCCCCTCAATTGCATGGTTCCGGCCAAGGGGCGCTCCATCCGGTTGAATTTGGCGGGCGACGCTCCGCGCTGCGCGCTTGTGGCGGAGGCGCGTTGCCGCCGGGAACGGTTCAACGGCCACGTTCCCGACAGATGCCGCCGTCATCGGGAGATTCCGGTTTTCGTGTCCGATCACTTTTGCCATCATCGGTGGCGCATGAACCGCATTGTGGAACGATTCGCGCGGCTGAAGGCGCGGGGAGAGAAGGGCCTGATCGTTTACATCGGAGCCGGCGATCCCGAGCTCGAAGCGACGCGGCAACTGGCCCTGGAGTTCGATCGGGCCGGTGTGGATGTCCTCGAACTGGGAGTCCCCTTCAGTGACCCGTTGGCCGACGGTTTGGTGAACCAACTGGCGGCGCAGCGCGGGTTGGAATCCGGCACCACACCGCCCAAGGTCCTGCAGACCGTGGCGGCGATTCGGCGCGACTCGCAGGTGCCCATCGTCCTCTACATCTATTACAACCTGATCCATCGGGTCGGAATGAAACCGTTCATTGCCGCCGCCGCCGCCGCCGGTGTGGATGGTCTGCTGGTGCTCGACCTGCCGCCGGAAGAATCGGAGAACTACGAGGCGCTCATGCGCGACGCCGGCCTGTGCCACATCTACCTGATCGCGCCCACCACGCCGGACGAACGCATCGCCCTGATCGCGCGCCGCGCCAGCGGGTTCATCTATTACGTCTCCCGCGAGGGCGTCACCGGGATGCAGCAGAAGGTGTCCGATACCATCGGTCAGATGACGGCGAAGATCCGGCGGCACTCCGACCTGCCGATTGCCGTCGGCTTCGGTATTTCCAACGCGGAGCAGGCGAGGATCGTGGCCGCGAACGCCGAGGCCATTGTGGTGGGCAGCGCCATCGTGAACCAGATTGCCGCGCTCGGACGCCACCCCGAGATGGTGCCGAAAGTCGGCGCCTTTGTGAGGACGCTGGCCGGGGCTATCAAGCCATGAACGGCGATCCGCATCAGTCAGGACCCAGCTCATGAAGAAGAAATCATCTCCGCAGAAGGATCGTTTCGTCATCATCATGGCCGGTGGGCGGGGCGAGCGCTTCTGGCCGTTGAGCCGCGAAAAGACACCGAAACAACTGCTGACCCTCGTCGGCAAGCGCTCTTTTCTCCAGCAGGCCGTCGATCGCGTCCTGCCATTGGTGCCGCTCAAGAACATTTACGTCATTACCAACGAGGTTCAGGCCCCCGCGGTGCGCCAACAACTGCCCAAGCTGCCCCGAGAGAACGTGGTGGCGGAACCGTGCGGACGTGACACCTGCGCGGCGGTGACCCTCGGCGCCGCACTGGTGGGCGCGCGTTCGACGACGGCGGTTATGGCCGTCCTCCCGGCCGATCACGTCATCCCCGAGGCGAAAAAGTTTCAGCAGGTGCTGGCAGACTCCTTCGACCTGGCCGGCCGCGGCCAGGTGATCGTGACCATCGGCATCAAGCCCACCGAACCGGCCACGGGCTACGGCTACATCGAGGTGGGCCAGCCCTTGCCGCCACCCCAGGGCGCGAAGGGATACAAGACGACGTTTTTCAAAGCCGAGCGTTTCGTGGAAAAGCCCCAGTACGACAAGGCGGTCGAGTATCTGAACAGCGGCCGCCATCGCTGGAACGCCGGCATGTTCATCTGGTCGTTCATCACCATCACGCAGGGTCTGGAAAAACATCAGCCCGAGATGGCCGCGGCCTGCCAGCGCTGGTTCAAGGTGGCCGGCACGCCGAAGCTCGCTCGGGTGCTGGCGAAGGAGTATCCGGAGATTCGCAAAATCTCGATCGACTACGCGCTGATGGAGCATGCGCAAAACGTGGTCGTGGCCGACGGGGCTTTCGAGTGGGATGATCTCGGTTCGTGGACGGCGCTGGGGCGGCACCTCAAGCATGACCCGGAGGGTAACGCCGCGGTGGCGGACTTCCTGCACGTCGATGGCGCCCGCAACATCATCTTCGACGCTCGCACGAAGAATCGCACCCCCATCTGCGTCGTCGGCCTGCGTGACGCGATCATGGTGCAGACGGACGACGCCGTGCTGTTGGCCCACAAAAGTCAGGCGCAGAAGGTCAAGGAACTGGTCGCCAAGCTCGCGGCGGACAAGCGGCGCCAGAAGCTGGTGTAGGATCGGCCGCCGGCTCACCGTTCGTCGTCGCCATCGGTCGCGGCGTTGTCCGTCCCGTTCCGTTCGCGCCGAGGCGGCTGATTGACTTTGACAGGAGCGGGTCGCATATTCGCGCCGTTTTCCAGAGCTTGTGGCTGCAAAAGACGATTATCTGATCGATAACCTCATCGACCTGGGTTACCTGACTCAGGCGGACCGGCTCACGTACGAATCCGAGGCGGCCGCGGCGGGGATGGGGGTAATTGACCTGATGCTGGAGCGGAAGGTGATCACGCCAGCCGTGCTGGCCGTGGCCAAGGGGGCCCACTTCGGAGTGGAAGTCATCAACTTGGGCGAGATGCGTCTGGAAGACGACGTCATCGCGTCCGTTCCCCGGCATATCGCCAAGCGCTACAAAGTGGTGCCCGTGTACAAGCACGGCAACCACCTGGCCGTGGCGTTGAGCGATCCTTCCGACCTCGATACCATCGACAGTCTGCATCACCTGTTGAAGGCGGACATCGAAGTGCGGGTGACCACCGAGGAAGAGATCGAAGCGGCGTTGAAGAAGTATTACGGTGCCGCCGACGAGTCGGACCTCGGCAAGATGATTCAGGACATCACCGAGGGTGAGGTCGAGGTCGGCGGCACGGCGGCCGCCGGTGCCCTGGCCGAGGATGAAGCGGCGGTGGACGCGGACGCGCCGATCATCAAGCTG
>DATLZF010000614.1:0-3697 GCA_035574135.1 Candidatus Methylomirabilota bacterium | reverse complement strand
GGGCCTTGCGGTCGGGTTCTCGTCCGGGTCGATCGTGGGATGAATGGCGTGGTGTCAGCCGTGTGCGGTGTCCGCCCGGGCAGGGCTTCATTGCGGCCGCGTGGCCAGCAGACGCTGAAAGGCTTTGACGTAGCGGGCAGTCGTGCGAGCCCAGGAGAAGTCGGCGGCCATGCCGTTGGCGCGGACGCGTTGTAACAACTCGGGGTGTTGATAGAGGACGAGCGCCTTGCGGATGGCCTTGGCCAGCGCGCGCACCGAGTAGTCGCGGAACTTGATTCCCGTGGCCCCCGCCTCGTCCTCGGTAAAATCCACCACGGTGTCGTCGAGACCGCCGGTTGCTCGCACGATGGGGATGGTGCCGTAGATCTGGCTGTACATCTGGTTCAAGCCGCAGGGTTCGAAGAGCGAGGGCATGAGGAAGAAGTCGGCGCCGGCCTCGATGCGGTGGGATAGTCCCGCGTTGAAACCAATCACGGCGGCCACCTTGTCCGGGTGGCGACGCGCGAGAGCGGCGAAGGCTGCTTCCAACGCGCTGTCGCCGCTGCCGAGCATGATGAACTGCAGGTCGGTGGCGAGCATCTCCTCGAGCGCTCCGAGGAGAATGTCCACGCCCTTCTGCGCCGTCAGGCGTGTGATGCTGGCAAAGAGGGGCACTTCCGGCCGGGCGGGCAGCCCCAGCGTTTTCTGCAACGCCGCCTTCTCGCCGGCCTTGCCCTCCATGTGGCCGGGCGAATAAGGGAACTGGAGGAACGGATCGCGCGCCGGATTCCACTCCTCCTCGTCCACGCCGTTGAGGATGCCGATGAGGGAGTCCTCGCGAGCGCGCAGCACGGCGTCCAGACCGCACCCATACTCCGGCGTGGTGATCTCGTGCGCGTAGCGCGGGCTGACGGTGGTGATCAACGAGGCGTAGGCGATGCCGGCCTTCAGGCAGTTCAGGTCCCCGTAGAACTCGACGCCGTCGGGCGTGAAGTAATGGTCGGGCAGATTGGTCAGACCATACTCCCAGCGGGCAAAACGGCCTTGGTAGGCCAGATTGTGGATGGTCAGACAGGTGCGGGGCGCACCGGCCCATCCCTCGTAGGAGCGCTGGTGCAGGATGAACAGCGGCACCAGAGCCGTCTGCCAGTCGTGCACGTGGACGATCTCCGGGTGCCACGGCAGGTAACGCGCCATCTGGGCCACGCATTTTGAGAAGAAGATGAACCGCTGCGCGTTGTCGAGGTAGTCGTGCCCGCCTTCGTTGTAAAGACCCGGACGGTCGTAGAACCCGGGCTGGTCGATGAAGTAAATGGTCAGGTTCTCGCTGGGGGTGGCCGTCCGCACCTGAGCCTGAACGCGGTGGGTGCCCAGCGGCAGATCGATCTCCCAGTCGAACGGCTGAAGGTCGGGATGCTTTTGCCGCACGGCGCCGTAGAGGGGCGTGATCAACCCGACCTGGTGGCCGGCCCGGCCCAGGGATTTTGCGAGGGCCGCCACCATGTCGGCCAGTCCGCCCGTCTTGGAATAGGGGTAAACCTCGCTACTGGCCAGCAGGAGTCTCATGCGGTCGGCTCGGCAGCGCTCCTCATGTCCGTCAGACCACGCTGGCCGGAATGCAGTCGTCGCCCAGGTACGGCCGGAGTGGCCCCGGAATACGCACGCTGCCGTCGGCCTGCTGATGTGTTTCGATCAGCGCGACAAACAAGCGCGCCAGGGCCGTACCGCTGCCGTTGAGGATGTGGGGGAAACGGTTTTCGCCCGCGTCGGTCTTGAAACGCAGGTTCATGCGACGCGCCTGGAAATCCTCGCAGTTCGAGCAGCTCGAGACTTCGAGGAACTGTCCCTGGCCGGGCGCCCAGACCTCGAGGTCGTAGGTCTTGGCACTGGCAAAGCCCATGTCTCCGGTGCACAGGAGGATGACCCGATAATGCAACTCGAGCATCTGCAGAACCCGCTCGGCGTTGGCCACCATCTTCTCCAGCTCGTCGTAGCCGTGCTCGGGCGACACGATCTTGATGAGCTCGACCTTGTCGAACTGATGCACACGGATCATCCCGCGGGTCCCCACGCCGGCCGCGCCCGCCTCGGCCCGGAAGCAGGGGCTGTAGGCGCAGTAGCGGATGGGCAATTGGCTTTCCTTGAGGATCTCGTCGCGGTGGATGTTGGCCACGGGCGCCTCGGCCGTGGGCAGGAGGTAGAGCTTGCCCAGGGTGGTGCTGTCGAGCCCCTCCTGGACGGCGTAGGCCTGGTCCTCGAACTTGGGAAACTGCCCGACGCCAAACATGCACTCGCGCCCAATGATGTAGGGCGGCGACACTTCCGTGTAGCCGTGCTCGCGCGTGTGCAGGTCCAGCAGGAAGTGGATGAGCGCCCGCTCCAGTCGCGCGCCCCAGCCGGTGTAGAGCAGGAAGCCGCTGCCTGAAAGCTTGGCGCCGCGAGCGAAATCGACCAGCCGCAGGCGCTCACACAACTCGACGTGGTCGCGGGGCTTGAAGGAGAAGGAAGCCGGCTGCCCCCAGGTGCGGATCACGGGGTTGTCGGCCGCGCTGGCTCCGAGGGCCACGCTGGCGTGCGGCAGATTGGGCAGGCGCGCCAGCAGAGCGTCCCGAGCCGCCTCCGTTTCGCGCACCCGCTTGTCCAACGCGGCGATGTCGTCGCCGATCCGGCGGGTCTCGGCTTTGCGGGCCTCGGCTTCCTCGGTCTTCTTCTGGGCCATCAGGGCGCCGATTTCCTTGGAAACGCGGTTGCGCTGGGCCTTGAGCTGCTCGACCTGGGCCAGATCCCTGCGGCGCTGTTCATCCAGCGCCAGCACTTCGCTGATGCGTTGTTCGTCCCCGCTCCGCCGGGTGGCGAGTCGTTCCCGTACGAAGTCCGGCCGCTCCCGGATCAGTTTGATGTCCAGCATCCACGCATTATAGAAACCGCCTCCGACCGGGCAAGGCGGAAGGGCTTCGGGGTGTGCTCGGAGGGGTGCTCACCGCGGTGCGAGGTGAACGCCGAACTCCGATTCGGTGGCTCTCACGACCGCGCGTTGCCCGCGCGGCGGAGTTGGAAACGGCGCTCTTGTCCGCCACTCCCATCGCCCTCGGCCCCGGGGCAGTGGCCGGGCGCGTCGGCGTCGAGAGCCCAGTTCGGCCTCGGTTTCGCGGTCATTCTCAATCTCGTCAACTGCGTGCGTCCACAAGTCCGTTTCGGGTTGAATCGCCGGGGGGCGCCCGGCACAGTCGCGCGCGTGCTGATGAAGCTGGCGCTTTGTTTCGGCCTGCTCTGGCTGGGCGCGGGTTGGGCCGGCGCGCAGAGCCCGTTGAGCAACCTGCAGCGAGTGCCGCTGTACGGCTACGACTACCATCGACTGGACGACTGGGCGCGGGCCAACGGTTTCAGGCTTCGCTGGGTCGTGCCCGATGCCCAGGTTCGGGCCGTAAAGGGTTCCTCCGTGCTCGAGTTGGTCCACAACTCCCGTCGCATGTCGGTAAACGGGGTCGATGTCTGGCTGTCCGTGCCGGTGGTGGTTCGCAGCGGGGTGGCCCATGTCTCTGCCCTGGACTTTCGCACCGTCATCCATCCGATCTTGTTCCCCGTGCGGAATCCGGTTCGCCAGGCGGTCAAGACGATCGTGTTGGACCCCGGGCACGGAGGCGATGACCCGGGCAACCGCGAGGGCGCGCGCCAGGAAAAGACCTACACACTGCTGCTTGCCCGCGAACTGCGCGCG
>DATLZF010000613.1:0-4274 GCA_035574135.1 Candidatus Methylomirabilota bacterium | reverse complement strand
CGCCGCCGTTCTCCCTTCGCGAATGTCCGCCGCCGACGCCCGCGGTGAGCCCGATCAATGGCGCGCAGCCCACCGGCTCATCGACCTGCACATGCATGTCAGCTACACGACGCAGCACCTCGCCCGGGCGGTCCGGATCATGGATGCTGCGGGTTTGGGTCTGGGCGTGAATCTGAGCGGCGGCACCGTAACGCCGGGGACCAACGGGGGACCTTCCGAGTTCGAGCGAAACAAGAAGCTGGCGGACGACCTGTTTCCCGGCCGGTTCCTGCATTACTTCAACCTCGATTACAAGGGCTGGGATGCCCCGGATTTTTCTGAACGCGCCGCGCGACAGGTCGAGGAAGCCCATCGACTCGGCGCCGCCGGCCTGAAGGAATTCAAGCGATTGGGCCTTTACCTTCGCGACGGGCAGGGGCGGCTGCTCAAGATTGACGATCCGAAGCTCGACCCGGTGTGGCGTCGCTGTGGGGAGTTGAATCTCCCGGTGTCCATTCATGTCGGCGATCCGCGCGCTTTCTGGCTGCCGTTCGATGCCAGTAACGAACGCTGGAAGGAACTCAAGGACCACCGGAACTGGTGGTTCGGCGATACGAACGTGTACCCTCCGCGCCTGGAGTTGCTGGAGGCGTTGAACCGCGTCATCGCGCGGCATCCGAAGACGACGTTCGTGTGCGTCCACTTCGCCAACAACCCCGAGGACCTGGAGTGGGTGGATCAGGCCCTGGACCGGCTGCCGAACATGCACGCCGATCTGGCTGCGCGCATCCCCGAGATCGGACGGCACGACCCGGACCGCGTTCATCGGCTGTTCGTCAAGCATCAGGATCGGATCCTGTTCGCCACGGATTTCATGGTGTACGATCGCCTGATCCTTGGATCGAGCGGCAACGAGCCGCCGCCCACGGACGACGAAGCGGCGACCTTTTACCGCAAGCACTGGCGCTGGCTCGAGACGCGGGACAGGGACTGGGCCCACATGACGCCGATCCAAGGGGACTGGAACATCAGCTCCGTCGGCCTGCCCAATGACGTGCTGCGGAAGATTTACTTCGACAACGCGCGCCGGTTGCTGGCGCGGTCTCTCCCGGTGCCCGTGCTGCGGGCGGCCCGCATCGAACAGGACTTTGAGCCGGGGGATCCCGCAGCTCGGGCCGCGTGGTTGCGAGCGACGCCCGTGTTGCTGGAAAGCGATTCAGCCACCGGCCGTGTCCGACCTGAGCTTTCCACGCCGGTCCGCGCACTGTGGTCGTCGGAATTCCTCTACCTGAGCTTCGAGTGTCCCTACACGGAGCTCACGGTTTTTGAGCCGTCGCTCACCGAGGGAGAACGGTGGGGACGGAAGGAGCCCGCCTCCAATCTGTGGGATCGCGACGTGGTCGAGGCGTTCATCGGGTCGGACCTGGAGAACATCCGACGCTACACCGAGTTCCAAGTGGCACCGACCAACGAGAAGCTGGACCTGATCCTCAACCTGCCGGATCGGGATTTTGCGTGGAGTAGCGGGATGAAGTCTGCCGTGCGGATTGACCGGGAGGCGAAGCGGTGGCGCGCCGAGTGGCAGATTCCATTGCGGTCCATGGGTCAAGTCCCACCGCAGCCTGGCACGCGCTGGCGAATCAATCTTTACCGCTGCGACCGCGCTCACGGCGCGTTTCTGGCTTGGCGGCCGACCTTGCAGGGCTCCTTTCACACGCCGGAGCGATTCGGCGAGTTGCGGTTTGAGTAGGGGGCACCAACGCGGGGCTCTATGTCACCATCCACGCAGGCGCTCGGCCTCTGGCCGCCATCTACCGGGCGTCGGTCTTGGCATTCGGCTGCGGGGTCGCGGGGGCCGGGGCCGGGGTCGTCGGCGTGGGCGGCACGTTGTTGGTGGCGGCGCGGCGCGCTTTGAGGAAGTCCTCGCGGGCGGCGGCCCGTTCGGTGTCGTCGAGCTTGCCGTCGCCGTTTTTGTCGTATTTCTTGAGCCGCTCTTTCTCGCGGGCCTCGTTCTCCTTGCGGCGCTCCTCGATCATGGTCTTGCGTTCCTCGTCGCTGATTTGACCATCGCCGTTCTTGTCGTAGCGCTTCATGAACCGCTCGCGGGCCTCCTGGGGTGAGCGGGGGGGCGATGTCGGCTCGGGGCGCAGCGCGCTGTCGGCGGCCAACGCGGTGAGGGTGGTGAGACCCAGGCAGAGCATCAGCAGGAGTCGCGAATTCATAGGATCGATCGGGCTCGTCATTCGGGCGGGATAATAGTCGAGGATGCGGCGGTCTTCAACCACCGGTTGATGGAGCCGGGGGCGCCGAGGGAAGCGCCGGAGGTGGGGCGGCGGCCTTGACCATCTCGGCGATCAGTTCCTCCGGCTTCCATTCGTTCTCGCGGCGAATCCATTGCACGCGGCCTCCGGCATCGATGACCACGGTGCGGAGGTTATGGTTGATGGTGCCGCCTTCCCGCCAGAATTGCAGCCCGAACTGTTCCGTGATGGCGGTGATCTCGATGAGGTCGCCGGTGAGGAAGCTCCAGCGGGTCGGGTCGTATTTGTACCGCGAGGCGTAGTTGCGCAACATGGCCGGGGTGTCGAATTCCGGATCGAATGAGATGGTGAGCAGATGCCAGTTGGTCGGGCCGCCCGGCATGGTCAGCAACTGGTTGTGCACGGTCTGGAAGTGGTCCGTCATCCGTGGGCAGAAGGTGGGGAAGGGGCAGCGGGTGAAGATGAAGGTGATGGCCACGGCCTGGCCCTTGAAGTCGCTCAACCGTACCGGCCGGCCCACCTGGTTGGTGAAGGGATAATCCGGCATCACGTCGCCGACGTTCAGAGGTTCGACCTCGCGCGCGCGCCGGAAGGTGGGCGGGGCCGAGGTGGTGATGGCGCCGGTGGCGACGCCGAGGCGTGTGATGCGCTCGATCCAGCCGTCGTTCTCGGTGACGACCATGTGGAAGCTGATCTGGTCGTTGGTCTGGAGCCCGTCCAGCTCGCGCGCGTCCTTCACGTCCAGCATCATGGTCATCGCCTCCATGTAGCCGGGGATCTCCTCGTGGCTGACCTTGACCTTTTTGCGATCGGGATGGAGTTCGCGTATGACCCCCTTGACCTGATAGACCTGACGATTGGTGTCCGCAGGCCGGGCGGCCTCCGGGGGCGTTCCCGCTTCGCGGCACCCGGCGGCGCCCAGCGCGCAGACGCCGACGAGCACTCGGGCCAGTAGAACTTCACAGCGCATCATGGGGCAGACTATTTCGTCGCGACGGAGCGATGGCAAGTCCTGCCGGGCGCGGTTGGAACGGGCGTTGGGGCGCGGCGGTGCGTCGCGGGGTGTGTTTGCCCACCGCTTGACGCTTCGTTGTGGGTGCCGCTACGGTCGGCCCATGATCAAGCTCACGGCTCCGTTTACGGAGGAGAAGATTCGGGCCCTCAAGGTGGGAGATTCGGTCGCCATCTCGGGCGTGCTCTTCACCGGCCGGGACGCCGTGCACAAGTATCTCCACGAAGGCGGCCGGCTTCCTCCCGAGGTCAACTTGCGCGAGGGTCTGCTTTACCACTGCGGGCCGGTGGTGATCAAAGACGAGCAAGGGCAATGGAAGGTCACGGCGGCCGGCCCCACCACATCGATCCGCGAGGAGCCTTACCAGGCGCAGATCATCCAGCAGTTCGGCCTGCGCGGGGTGATCGGCAAGGGCGGCATGGGCGAGCGCACGCAGGCGGCGTGCCGCCAGTTTGGCTGCGTGTATCTCCACGCGGTCGGCGGCGCGGCACAAGTGCTGGCTGAATGCATCAAGGCCGTGCGCGGCGTTTACATGATGGAGCAGTTTGGCGCGCCGGAAGCGATCTGGGAGTTCGAGGTGGAGGATTTCCCCGCCGTGGTGACCATCGATGCCCACGGCGAATCGCTCCATCAGCAGGTCTTCGCCGCCAGCCAGGCCGAACTGGCCCGGCGGCTCTAGCCGGAGAGATCCCGTTGAGCCTGGAATGGACACGAATCGACTCGAGTTGGAAGGCCGACGGAATGTCGCCTAGGGTTGCTGTGGCCCCGCCAACCGGAGGGGCCCGGCGGACCCGACCGTCGCGGACGGCTCGACCCCGTAGTCATTCGTGTGCCTTGGGGGCATTCGTGGTTTGCCCGTGGATTGCTCCGGCTTGGAGTGCGCCTCCCTGTCGCGCGACCTAAACCCGGCGGACGTTCCGCCGATTCGACTCTATGCTGGTGCAGGAATTTCTGGAGCACAGCGCGGCGCGCCGACCTGACAAGACGGCATTGGTCTGCAGCGGCCGGCGGTTCAGCTACGC
>DATLZF010000612.1:0-3739 GCA_035574135.1 Candidatus Methylomirabilota bacterium | reverse complement strand
GGGGCCCGCCCCGAATGCAACCCGGGAGGATCCGGAAGCGGTGGTGCCATTCGTATCATCGCTCCACTTGTTTCGGGGAATGGTTGGCTGAGTGTAAGTGGTGGATTGGTAGCCTTCAGTCGTGGGGGGCCTGGTCGGATTCGGATCGACAGCGCCAATCCTTCCCTTGCCCAAGCTCTGAACACATGGCCGGCCACCGCTGTCAGCGTCACTCGCGGCTCGCAGGACATCGTTTTCCCGGAGGACAACCGGCTTACCATCACCAACGTCATCGTCAGCTCGACCAACTACGCGATCCTTCCCGACACGCCCGCCACCATCTCCCTGCCCGCCGGATCCAACGTCGTCGCCACGGTCGCCATTGCCGCCCGGGGCCGGTTCTACGGCTTATCCACGGTCCCCCTGGCCGTCGTGGTGGCGCCCGAGAACGGCGCGTCGAGCAATTACAACGCAGTGATCAACCTCGCCGGCGAACGCGGAGGCGCCAACGTCACCGTCACCATCCCCGCCGGCACTTCCAGCACGCTCCATGTCTGGACCCACAACAACTGACGCGCCTCCCACCTCGCGCCGCGGTGCCCGATGCCTGGTGGCGGCGCTGGCCTTCACACTGGCGGGCGTGCCGGCGGCGTGGAGCCAGAGCGCGATCTCGGTCGATTCCGGCGTGGGCTATCCGGGCATCACGGTGCCGTTGTCCGTTCGCTTGGTGCTGACCGAAAGTGCCGTGGCCGCGCAGTTCGATGTGACCTACGCCCCGGCGCGGGTGAGGGCGCTGGAAGTTCTGCGGGCCGGGCTGCCGCCGCATTGGCTGCTCCGGACGAACGAAGTGGCGCCCGGCGTTCTGCGCGTGGTGATCTACTCCCTCGACAATCTCCCCCTCCCCCGCGGCGGCCCGGTGATACGCGTGCCCTTTGCCGTTGCGCCGACCGAACATGTCGGGTCCGGGCCCATCACTCCCGCCCGCCTCGTGCTGGCGCGACTGGATGCCGGCGCCGTGGCGCTGGTGGCAGGCGTGCCAGGGTTTATCCACATCCGTCCGGTGCATCGGCGCACCAACGGGGTGGTGGATTTCTTCTTCGCTTCGGAACCCGGGGTGCGCTACTCCATCCAGGCCACCACGAACTTCTCCCATTGGGTCGGTCTGACGAACCTCACGGCGCCGGCGGACTTCATGGACCTCGTTGATCCCGACGCCCCGCACTTTCCGTATCGGTTCTATCGCTGGGTGAGATGATCCGCGCAGGCCGATGCGGAGCGGGCAATCTTCCCGCATCGCGCCGAATCGGCTTGTCCCACCGCCCTGCTCTCCGGGACATTGCGGTTCCGGAATCGCATGTCCTGGCAACGACGACTTGGCGGAGGGACGCTGGCGCTGGTGGGGTTTCTCCTCTCGCCGCTGTCCTGGTGGAACGACGCATTCATCAACGTGCCGCTGGCCTACGGGTTTGCCTCGCTCGTAAGCTGGCCCTTCCCGGAGGCCTTCGAGATCAGTTGGATCGCCGGCTACTGGCTGACCAACGTGCTGGGATTGGTCCTGATGCAAAAGGGCGCCCGCCACCTCGCCCGGCCCGAAGCCTCGCGCACCTACACCCGGCGCGACCTGCTCAAGGACATCCTGGTCTCGCTGGCTTACACCGCGCTCATCGCCGTGTTGATCATCAGCAAGGTGCTCAAACCCATCCCCGACTATTTCCGGGCCGGTTGAACCCGGGCCACCGCCATCCTCACGCCCGGCGCCAACGATGCCCGAGAACACGGGGGATGGAACCTCGTCCGGAGCAGAGCCATCCGTGCCCCGTTTGCGACCGGGCCTCCGCCCATCGGGAGGCGTCACGAACCGGCGGAGCTCGGACCACGAGCCGGAACTTGCCCGCCTCGAAAAGGGTAGGGAGCGGCCTCAATCCTTAAATGGAACGATTCGGTTGAACCACGAAGGGACACAAATCGACACGAATGGGAAGGCCGCGCGATATCGTCCTCGGTCGGCCGTGGACCCTTGAACCAAATGGTACGGGCATGCCGGATCGGCGCAGGCCCTGCGGCCCCGCCCTCATTGGTCTCCATGCGTGTGCATCCGTGGTTTGCATCGGCGTCGTTCCGGCTCAATCGACCTGGCGCACGCGGTAGAAGCGACCACCGGGAGGCGCAGCGGGATCCATGGCGATCATCTCGCCACCCGTCGCCAGCCGATCCTCGCCCAGCGGCCGCCACGCCCCGGCATCGAGCGCATCCTTGAACTCCACGCGATAGACCTTCCCCGGCAGGGCCGGCCAAACGAAGCTGACGATGCCCTCCGGGCTGACCGCGACCCGGGACAAGCGCAGCGCCGCGGCCACGGTGATGGTAAAACTCCGCGTGGTTGCGAGGGCCGGCATGCCATCGTCCGACACGCGCACGGTGAACAAGTTCGTCGTGCCGGCCAGCTCCAGCCCCGGCGTCCAGGTGAACCGTCCACTGACGGCGTCCACGGCGGCATCGCTCGGCGACGGCGAATCCAGCGTGTAGCTCAAGGCCTGCGCCGGCACGTCGGCATCGAAGCCCGTCACCTCGAACACGACCGTCGTGGCCGGAGACACCGTCAGGTCGGCGATCGGTGCCAGCGTCGGCGACTGGTTCACCTCGTTCACGAACACGGAAAGCGTTTTCTCGTCGTGCAACGGCGGATCGCCATCATCGCGGACGCGGATGGTGACGTTGTGATTGCCCGGGCCGTAGCTCTCGGAGGCGATCCACGTAATGAGGCCCGTGTCCGGGTCAATGGTCATGCCGGCGAACGGGGTGCTGGCGAAGCTGAACGTGAGCCGCTGGCCGCCGGGATCGGGATCGAAGGCGAGGTTGGTGACCACGAGGGTTCCGCCCTCCTCGATCACGCGGTTGGCCAGCGGCGCCAGCACGGGTGCGTTGTTCACCTCGTGCACCGTGATGGTGAAGGTCTTCGCATCGGAAGCGGGCGGCGCACCGTCATCCGTCACGCGCACCGTCACCTCGTAAACGCCGGGGCCATCAGCTTCGCCCGGGGTCCACGTGAAGACGCCGTTGGTCGGGTTGATCGCAGCCAGGGCTGGTGCGCCGGCATCCAGGCTGAAGGTGAGCCGCTGGGCCGGCAGGTCGTCGTCGGTGGCCTGCGCGGTAAACAGCAGGAGCGATCCTTCGTTCACGCTGCGCGGACCGAGGCCGGCCAGGGTGGGGGGCGTGTTCGGGCGGGCCAGGCGATTGGCCGCGCGCGGCGTGGCGTTGGTCATGAACTCGACGGCCACGCCGCCATCGGGGAACCGGCCCTGGCTGATGTTGTTCGTCTGCGGTCCGAAGGTGACGGCATCGACCAGCGCCCCATCCGGAGCGAAGAGGCCCAGTTGCTCGCCGCCGAGGCTGAGTTTGAAATTGGCGTGCAGATCGGCGTTGAAGCCGTTCTGTTCCGTCTCTTCATCCGCCCACACGAGCAGGTGGCCACCGGGCGGAATCACCGTGCCGTCGGGGATCTTCCACTTCGTCCGATTCGTCAGCGTGTCGGTAAGGTAGAAATCGCCGAGGTCGGCCGGTTCGGAGCCGGCGTTGTATAGTTCGAACCAATCCTCGTAATCCGGCGCGCCCGCGTCGGCAGGATCGGCCAGGAACCCGGCGTTGCCCGCCATCCACTCGTTGATGAACACCTCGACCGGCGGCGCGGCCGGGCTGTTGGTGCCGCCGGGCGTGGGCAGGGCCAGGCGCCGGCGCCCGCTGGCGTCGCCATCCGGCAGCG
>DATLZF010000611.1:0-5235 GCA_035574135.1 Candidatus Methylomirabilota bacterium | reverse complement strand
CCGCCTCGATCTCACCGATTTGAAAGCGCAACAGATCGAGCTGCCGCACGTAGGTTTGTTCATCGACAATCAGCGCGGCTTTCTCCGCCTCCAAACCCGCCCGCTGTCGCACCAGCGCGGCGAAGGCCTCTCGGTCCGGTCCCAGGCCGCCAAAGGCGTCGAGGATGTCCCGTTGCCGGCCGGGGTGCAGCAAGGATTGATGCTCGTGGGGTCCGTGCATGTCCACGAGCCACTGGCCGACGGTGGCGAGTGTGGCCAGGGTGGTGGGGCTGCCGTTGATGAACTGCCGGTTGGCGCCGGCATGGGTGAAGACTCGCTTGAGCGTCAACTGGCCGCCCTCGCCGGCTTCCAGACCGTTCTCCTCAAGGAAACGCGCCAGCGGCACCTTCAGGCGCGAGACCTCGAAGAGTGCCTCGACCGCGCAACTGTCCGCGCCGGCGCGGATCCACGTGCGGTCGGCCCGCTCCCCCAGTACCAGGTTGAGCGCGCCCAGGAGGATGGACTTGCCGGCCCCGGTCTCGCCCGTGATGACGTTGAGTCCGGGTTCCAGTTCGAGCGTGAGGTCGGCCACCAAGGCGAGGTTCTTGATGCGCAGCGTGGTCAACATCGCGAAATTCTTTCGCGTCGAATCTGGCGATTGGGTAAGAGATGGGCAAAGCAAATCTGATGAAGCCGGTGTCTCCGATCTTGCCACCGCGTGCGACTCTCTTGAGGCGCCGTCGGCCTCGCCCTGCGGCATTTGGGCTTCCGGAAGAGGCGACGGGCGCCGGTCGGACCGGTGGGCGCGTGGAATGGCCGCGCTGCGCTGCGGGCGCCCTCGCCCCGTGGGGGCTGCTCGCGGGATTTTTCTCCGGTTGATTCTGGTCTCCCCGTTCATGTCCTTAACCCTCACCTTCCTCGGAACCGGCACCTCGCAGGGGGTGCCCGTGATTGGCTTCGATTATCCGGACAGCTTTCTGGCCAATCCGAAGAACCATCGCACCCGTCCTTCCATTTACGTGGCCACGGACGAGGTGCGGCTGGTGGTGGACACGACGCCGGAGTTCCGCTTGCAGATGCTGCGCGAGAAAATCCGGCGGCTGGATGCGGTGCTGTTTACGCATGCCCACGCGGATCACATCATGGGCCTGGACGACTGCCGGCGATTTTGCGACCTGCGCGGCGGCAAGGCGTTGCCCGTGTATGCCAGCGCGGAGACGATGCAGCACCTGCGGCGCGTGTTTGCCTATGCCTTTCACGACGGCCCGTGGCCCAAGGGCTACTTCATCCCCGAGCCACGGGTGTTCGACGGGCCTTTTACGATCGGAGATCTGGTTGTGACGCCTTTCACCCTGCCCCACGGGCGCACACAGGCCAATGGCTTCCTGTTCAGCCAGGGCGGCGCAAAGCGGCTGGCCTATTTTAGCGACTGCAAGGAAGTGCCACCTCCCGTGGTGGAAGCCGTGCGCGGGGTGGAAGTCGCGGTGCTCGACGCTCTGCGGCCGGCCCTTCACCCCACGCACATGTGCCTGGACGAGGCGCTGGCCGTGGCCCGTCGCATTCAAGCCGGGCAAACATATTTCACCCACTTGACCCATGACTATGATCACGATGTGGCTCAGGCGGAATTGCCGCCGGGGGTGGCGTTCGCTTACGACGGCTTGCGCGTGGAAATCGGCCGAACCCGCTGACCGCATGACCTCCTTCGCTTCGCCCCGTGCACTGACCGCGATGCTCCTCGCCGCGGGCGCGCTCGCGCCGCCGAACCTGGAGGCCGCGGCCGCCCCCGGCGCGGAAGTCGTCGTGATCTTCAACTCACGGATGCCCGAATCGCGGCAGGTGGCCACCTATTATGCCGAACGCCGTCAGGTGCCGACGAATCAACTCTACGGCTTCGATCTGCCGGAACAGGAGGACATCAGCCGCGCGGAGTTCACCGCCCGGCTGCTCGATCCATTGAAAAAGCGACTGGAAGCCGACCGCGTGTTCGTTTTCAGCTCGGCTGCCCCGCGCCGCGTTATCGAGGCCCGCGTGCGCTACGCGGTCCTTTGCTACGGAGTTCCCACTCGGGTGCTCAAGGACCCCTCTCTCCGCGAGCCGGAGGCGGACTCCCTGCCGGCGGAGGCCCGCCGCACCGAGGCCTCGGTGGACAGCGAACTGGCGGCGCTGCCGTCCGGGCCGCGTTATCTGGCCGGCCCGTGGCCCAACCCCGCCTACGCCGCCACCAACACCGCCGCCCTGCACCCCACCAACGGCGTCTGGCTTGTCACCCGCCTTGACGGGCCCACCGCCGCCATCGCCCGCGGCTTGGTGGACAAGGCCATGGAAGCCGAAACCAACGGCTTCTGGGGGCGCGCTTACTTTGACTGGGGCTACGGTGCGGCTCATGGCAACACGAACTACCTGGAAGGCGACGAGTGGATCAGCACGGCCGCGGCGATCGCCACCCGCGCGGGTTTCGTGACCCTGGTGGACAGCAACGCCGCCACCTTCCCCGCCTCGTATCCGATGAGCCAGGTCGCTCTTTACGCCGGCTGGTACGAGCAGAACGCATCCGGGCCATTCCTGAGTGCGACCTTCGAATTCATGCCCGGAGCGTTCGCCTACCATCTCCATTCCTACAGCGCCATGTCGATCCGGCAGGGATCCAACTACTGGGTGGGCCCGCTACTGGCCCGAGGCGTGACCGCGACGATGGGGTGCGTGGACGAACCCTACCTGAGCCTCACGCCGAACGTGGCAGCATTCTTTGGCGCGCTGCTGCTGGGGCGGGCCAGCTTCGGCGAAGCTGCTTACTACTGTCAGAACGCACTTTCCTGGCAGACCATCGCCATCGGCGATCCGCTCTACCGGCCGTTTGCCATCCGCCCCGACCTGCTCCACGCCGAGCTGGAACGACGCCAGAGCCCGCTGGCCGAATGGTCGCATCTGCGCATGGTCGGCTTGAACCGCGCCAGCGGCGCCACCCTCGACGAGGCTATTTCCTACCTCGAAGCCATACCCCTGACCCGCCGCAGCGCGGTGCTGAAAGAGCGGCTGGGCGACCTGTACTGGGCCCGCAACAACTTCTCCGACGCGCTGGACACCTGGGAAAGCGCCTTGCGCTTCAATCCTTCCCCGAAACAACGGCTGCGCCTGCTGCTCACCCTGGCCGAACGTCGCGCCTCTTTCGGGCCCGACCGGACGGCGCTGCAGTTCTACCAGCAGCTTCTTCAAGAGTACCCGGACTACCCGGACAAGCTCGATCTTCTGCAAAAAATGCTGCCCATCGCCCGGCGGCTGGAGCGGAAGGACGTGGTCGAATCGTGCGAGCGGGAAATCAAGCGCCTGTCGCCGGCTCCGCCAGCCGCGCCGACGCCGAACCGTTGAGGCGGAACGGCGGTTCGGCCCGGCGGCCAGGCACCTTGCCACCGCTACGGCCGGCTGGCTGGGCGCCCGGCGCCGGGGCTCTTGCCAAGAAATCGGTTGACGGCGTTCAAATAAGCCCGGGCACTGGCTTCGATCACGTCCGTGCTCGCGCCCTTGCCGGTGATCAGTTCGCCGTCGCCGAAATCGACCTTCACCGTGACCTCTCCCAACGCATCCTTGCCCTCGGATACGGCACGGAGCTGATAGTCCATCAGCTTGCCGCGAGTCTTGGTGATGCGGTCCATCGCTTTCAGCGCCGCGTCCACGGGGCCGTCGCCAATGCTGGCATCCTGCAACGGCGGTGTGCCCTGCCGGCCGGCGTGGCTCAACCGCACGGTGGCCGTGGGCACGGTCTGGTTGCCGCTGGTTACGCTGAGGTAATCCAGAGACCACGTTTCGGGCACCTCGGTGATCTGCCCTTCGACAAGCGCCGTGAGATCGTCGTCATAAACGAATTTCTTGCGATCACCGAGCTCCTTGAAGCGGGCGAAGATCGCCGCCACGTCAGCCTCGTTCATTTTGAAGCCGAGGTGTTTCAGGCGCGCAGCCACGGCAGCGCGCCCGCTGTGCTTGGTCAAGGGCAGCTCGGTCACACCCCAGCCCACATCGCGCGGGTCCATGATCTCGTAGGTTTCGCGCTTTTTCAGGATGCCGTCCTGATGGATGCCGCTGCCATGAGCGAAGGCGTTGGCGCCGACGATGGCTTTGTTGCGCGGCACCGGGAAGCTGCACATGCGCGAGACAAGGCGCGAGGTCTTGACGATTTCCCTGATCTTCAGGCCCGTCCAGAGGCCGGGGAACTGATCGGCCCGCGTGCGGATGGCCATGACGAATTCTTCCAGGGCAGTGTTGCCGGCGCGCTCGCCAATGCCGTTGATGGTGCCCTCGACCTGCCGGGCGCCGCCCTGCACGGCGGCGAGTGAGTTGGCCACGGCCAGGCCAAGATCATCATGGCAATGGGCGCTGAACACGACGTTTTTCGCGCCCCGGGCGTGCTCAATCACATGCCGGAACATCCGCTCGTACTCGGCCGGTGTGGCGTAGCCGGTGGTGTCGGGCATGTTGATGGTGGTGGCGCCCGCCTCAATGGCGGCTTCGACCACCTGAACGAGGAAGTCGAGTTCGGTGCGCGACGCATCCTCGGGCGAGAACTCGATGTCCCGGGTGAATGTCTTCGCCCGTTTCACGCTTTCGATGGCCAGGCGGATGATCTCACTGCGCGCCTTGCCGAGCTTGAACTCGCGGTGAAGCTTCGAGGTGCCGAGGAAGACGTGGATGCGGCCCTTGCGCCCGGCAGGCTTGATGGCGTGGCCGGCGGCCTCGATGTCCTTCGGCACGCACCGGGCCAGACCACAGATGGTCGGGCCCTTGACCTCGCGGGCAATCTCCTGCACCGAGGCGAAGTCGCCTTCGCTCGACACCGGAAAGCCGGCCTCGATGACATCGACCCCCAAGCGGGCCAGTTGCCGGGCCACCTCGAGCTTTTCGCGCGGTGTCATGGCGGCGCCGGGGCATTGCTCGCCGTCCCGGAGCGTCGTGTCAAAGATGATGATGCGGTCTTTTTTCATGTCGCTGGTCTGATTGTGGCGGCGAGGCCCTGTCGGACAAAACAAAACCCCACCGCCGGTTTTGTGGCAGTGGGGTTTGGGAAAACTCGCTAATGTCAACACCCCGCCGCCACGCGACTAAGCAGCAGTGCTCCCAGTGGCAGCAGCAGGTTGTTGATACGATCATTCACGCGGGCACGGTAAGCGGGCGCGGCGGCGGCGGTCAATGGGAATTTCCAACCCGGCTGGGAAAGGCTGGGTAGATCGTGACCCCCCTGTGGTGAAGCTCAAGGTGTTGAGC
>DATLZF010000610.1:0-16073 GCA_035574135.1 Candidatus Methylomirabilota bacterium | reverse complement strand
AGAATTTCCCCGTGCTCACCAGCGTTTTCAATCTGCCGGAGGGCACCGTCATCTCGGGCACGTTGAACAGCCACTCCAACGCCAGCTTCACCCTCGACTTCTACGCCAATACGGAGTGCGATCCCGCCGGCCACGGCGAGGGCAAGCGATACCTCGGCTTCACTCAAGTAACGACAGATGCTTCGGGCAACGCGTCATTCAACTTCACACCGACCATGGGCAGCCCAACTCTGGAGGCTTCGGAAATCGTCACCGCCACCGCGACGGATGCGGCCGGCAATACTTCCGAGTTCTCCGAGTGCTCGGGCATCGCCAGTTCCATCGGCGGACAGATCGTCGAGTCGGACACTCCGCTCTCGGGAGCGAGCATCCGTTTGTCCGGCTTTCGCTCCGGGACAACCAGCTCGGATGCCTTTGGCAACTTCACGTTTCCGGGGCTGCCCGCGTTCGGCGCCTACACCATCGTGCCGTCGAAGCCCGGCTACGTCTTCACGCCCCAGAGCCGGAGCTTTACCAACCTCGCCACGCCCGGCGTCGCGAACTTCAGCGGCGCCGTCGGCACTTACTCGATCAGCGGCGCCGTGCGCGACCCTGCCGGAAACGCCATCGCCGGCGCGCGCGTCACGTTGCGCGGAGGCACCAACGCGATTTTCGTAACGGACCTGCGCGGCGGCTACGCGTTCACGAAACTGCCCGGCCTGACCGATTACACGTTGAGCGTGAGCAAGCCGGACTTCGCTTTTGGTCCTCCCACGAACGTCAACAACCTCGTCGCCAACCGGACGGTGAACTTTACCGGCACACCACCGCCGCGAACCGTCACCGGCCATGTGCGCACTTCGGGCGGCCAGCCCGTCCCCGGCGTCACGGTGCAGGCTTCTCCCATCTCGCTGTTCGTGCCCGGGCCGGTCTTCGGCAGCGCGCCAACGGACGCGCAAGGCGCCTATCAGCTTGCCAACTTGCCTTCGAACCAGCGCTACATCGTGCGCCCTTCCAGTTCACAATTCATCTTCACGCCTTCCAGCCTGCTGCTTCATCTCACGGACACGGATTTGACGGCCGACTTCACCGCGACCCCCGGCCACCGCATCAGCGGACGGGTCACCGAGGGATCGGCTCCGTGGGCGGGGCTGCCGGTGCATTTCACTGAACTGGCGGCGGATGGGAATCATTCTCGAGGCTCCGCCATTACGGACGCGAACGGCGATTACCAATCGCCCTTGCTGCCGGAAGGCCGAGACTACGAAGTGCGTCCGGCCAGTCCGTTCGTTCCCGCTCCGCGCACTCCTGAAAAGCTGGTGGTGCTCAATCTGCCGTTCGACGTCAGCGGTCAGGACTTCTCGGGAAGCCGGGACCGCTTCCAAGTCTCCGGTGTCGTGATTAGCGATGCAGGGCTGGCCGTGCCCGGCGTTTTCGTGACCCTGACCAACGAGGTCGGCGCGCAGAGCACTAATGAAGCCGTGTACGGCGCCTTCAGTTCTCTGAGTCCGGGCGGGTTGAACTACACAATTTCGCCGAGCCGTCAGGGGTTCATATTCACACCGTCAAACATCGTCATCAACCTCACCAACGATCTGCACGTGGAGTTTCACGGGCGTCCCGTGATGGCGCTGACCGGGCGCATCGGCTTTCTCGATGAAATTCCGCTGGTGATGAACGCTGATTCCACCGGAGCGGCCTCCGAGAACGCAGTCGTCACGGCGGAAGAGTTCATCGTTCCCTGCGAGGGAGTGTCAGTAGAGTGCGGGGTTTTCGACGTGGAAGACTTTTTGGATTTCGGCGGGTCCAGCGTCATCTCATCGTCTGAATACCTTGCCGTGGCGCTTTCGCCGGACAGCCGCCAGTTCGCGTTCATCGAGAGAACGACCTTTTCGACCTTCCGGGTGGGTGACGTAATTCCTACGACCGAAGTCCGAGGCCGGCTTGTGAAATGGGATGTGGACCGGCTTTCGCCGCCCGTCGAACTGGCAACGGGAACGTTTCTTCCCAGAGTTTCCTGGTCGGCCAACGGCGCGCGCATCGCTTTCGCGCGGCCGGCCAATCCCGACGACCCGCAAGGTTTGTATGTGATCAGTGCGAACGGCGGAGCCGGAACAGTCCACACGTTCCCCGGAGAACCGCGCGACCCGGCACTTTCGCCCGACGGCAACCGTCTCGCCTTTGCGGCCCAATTCAACGGCCAATACGAGATTTACCTGATGAACGTCAATGGCACCGGCCTCCAACGGCTCACGTTCAATCCGGACGACGACCTGGAGCCAGCGTGGTCGCCGGACGGACGGACCATCGCCTGCGCCAGCAAACGCGGCGGGGATTTCGAGATCGTCATCGTTGATGAGATGACGGGCCAGGAGTTGGTTCTCACTTCCAACAGTGTTGACGATCGCGAGCCGGCATGGTCGCCCGACGGCGAGCGGATCGCCTTCACGCGCAACGGCATCATTCACGTCACGAGCATCAGCGGCAGCCCCGCAGTGATTGCGCTTCGCCGCGGCACCTCTCCCTCGTGGGGCGCCGACCCGACGTATGCCACCCCGGCATCAGCCACCTTGGGGCAGGACGTGACCGTGAACGCCGGTTCCATCGACGTGACCTTCAACGGTGTGACCAGCCCCGGGGAAACGACCGTGGCGGCCATCGCGCCCATCGCCGACGCAACGGCATTGCCGGAAGGCTACTTCGCGCTGATGGGAACGGACACCGCCTTCGAAATCAGCACGACAGCCGGCGTGCTTGCTCCCATCACTGTCTGCCTCCACGTGGAGAGGATTTCAGACGAAGCGTTCTTCAACGGACTGGTCATCCTGCACCACGAGAACGGGAACCTGGTGGACATCACCGTTTCGCACGATTTCGCGACCCGGTCGATCTGCGGTTCGGCGAACAGCCTCAGCCCGTTCCGCCTGGCCGTGCGGGTTGACCCGGCCCGGCCGCTCCTCCAGGGCACCGTCGTGGACACTCACGGCGCGGGTGTTTCGGACGTGCTCATCGCTCTCGGCGGCGACACGACACTGGCGACGAGTACCGATTTCGCGGGCAGGTTCACGCTCGGCAACCTGACCCACGCCGGCAACTACACCGTCACGCCGATTCACCCGGCTTACAATTTCGTTCCGCCGTCCGCGTTCGTGCAAAACCTCACTGGAACGAACGCGCTCGTGTTCACCGCCGTTCCCACGGCCAGCCCGCAGTTGCGCATCGCTTACGACCCGCAGAACCCGGGTGCGTTCACCCTGGCCTGGCCCATCGATGCCTGGCCCTTTGGGTTGGAAGCCGCCGACTCGCTCACCTCGCTGAAGTGGACTCCCGTCACCGTACCGCTCGCGATCGTTGGCAATGATTTCGTGATCAAACTCGCCACCGCCGGACCCGCACGCTACTTCCGCCTGCGCCGACCCTGAATCCGGACACCGGCAACGTCCCCAGCGGCGGCATGAGCCTGTAGCCGCCGGCGTGAGCCGGCGGGTGCTCTCCCTTGCGCGAAAGATCAGCCGCGGCGTCACCGCCGCGGCTACGGTCAACGCCGGCGCGCAACCGGACAACGCCGACTCCCGCTTGCCCGCGCCCGCCGACTTAATATCGGCCAGGACCCGCGAACAGCGCCCGGCACCGCGGCTTGTCCGTGTTCATTCGCGTTCACGTCACCCGCGCCATGATCTGGTCAGTGATCGCCTTGACCGCCGCCTCGGCTTCGGCGTCGTAGCCGGCAGTCGTTTCAGAGCGCGCCGGCACGGCGCATTGCACACCCGGACGCCACTCGGCGTTGTCGCAGAGTTCACATTCCTTCAAGCCGTGGCGCGGGTCGGGAATGCCGAGGCTTTGCTTGATCTTCAAAAGGTCCTGGAGTTGCGCGGGCGTCATCGTGTTCGCCGGCTTGCCGACCTGGGCGGTGACGAGAATGGTGCGGCAGTAGGCCTCGAGGATCTCCATCTTGAAGTAGGCGTCCTCGACGTTGTTGTGGCTCCAGCTCACCACACCGTGGTTGGCCATGAGGATGGTGTTGTGTTTGTCCACCAGGTCGGCGACGAGCTTGCCCATCTCCGGCGTGCCGGGCGTGCGATACGGCGCGATGGCCACGGAGGCAAACACCTCGAACTCGGGAATCATGCACGTGGGCGGCAGCACGCCCGCCACCGCGAAGCCCGTGGCGTAGGGCGGATGGCAATGGCACGTGGCCACGGCCTTGGGCTGGCGCTTCATGATCTGCAGGTGCATGAGGATCTCGCTGGTGCGCTTCTTGGTACCGAGCAGTTGGTTGCCCTCGAAATCCACGAGGCACATGTCTTCCGGCTTCATGAAGCCCTTGCTCACCAGCGTGGGCGTGCAGAGGGCGATGTCCTCGCCGACGCGGATGGCGATGTTGCCGCCGTTGCCATCGACGTACTCACGCTGCCAGAGCCGTCGGCCGATGTCGCAGATCTGCTCCTTGAGGGCGAGGGCTTGCGGCGAGTGGAAGAAGGCCTCGAGTTCGGCCTTGGTTGACTTGGAGTTGAGCGGCCCGGCCGGCGCGGACGCCGAGGCGCCAGCGGAGCCGCGGCGCGACTTGGCGTGGTCCCGAATCGCGTCCCTCGCACTCGGCGTCAGGATGGCGTCGGCGGGCAGGATCATGGGGTCGCCGCCTTTGGCGATCAGCTCTTCAACTTCTTTGGCGGTGATGACAGCGGGCATAGGATCACTTCAGCGGATTGTAGAAAATCTCGTCGATCAATGCGGCGTTGATGGCATCGATGGGCGTGGGTTGATAAAACGGCTGCGCGGCTTCCCGCCCCTCGACGTAGCCGATGGTCTGCCCGACCGCCCCGCCGAGCGCGTCGTAAACGACGAGACTCGGTTCCGTGCCCATCGTCACCGCGCCATTCGCGCCGCGCGCGTAATGCTCGCGCGTGAACGGCGAGACGATGAGCCAGCGCGCGCCCTCCAGTTCCGGAACCACGCGATTCAACGTGACGCGACCGATGACGGTGCCGAGTTTCATGCCGGCACTCCTGGTTCCTTCTCGTCCACGATGCCAACCACCAGCCAACGCACCGGACTCTTCTCATCGCCCACAGCCCTTCGCGCCGCCAGGCCATCGCTCGAAATCACCACGCGCTGGTGCATGCCGGCGCCGTGCGCGTCGATGGCGACCTGCGGTGCGCCCTCCGGTTCGCCCGCGTGATTGATGGGCTGACAGACGACGAGCCGCCAGCCGTCCAGGCTCGGATGCTTCCGGGTGGCGACCACGTTGCCTTCAACACGCGCGAGGAGCATGAGTTCAAACCACGAATGGACACGAATGGACACGAATCGAAAACAGCCGGGGCGCGGCTCTCTGAGCCGCAGCACTCGGCCCATTCAAGGCCTCTGGATCCCGTATCGTGCTCGCAATTCCTCGGGGCCGCTGCGGGTCACACACCCGCGCTCCAGATTCGTGTGGATTCGTGTCCATTCGTGGTCAATAAATCCTGAGGTTGTCCACCATCACGCACCGCCGCACGCGGCAGAACGTCTTCGGATTGGTCACGCCTTCGCCGGTCGGGGTGGCGATGCTGTAGCTCAGGTAACCTTCGCCGCCGAGGCCGAGGCCGGCCATGCACGGGCCGTTCTTGATGAACAGCGTCGTGTCGAGGGCGCGGCCCATCGCGGTCATCGCTTCCACGTCGTGCGAGTGAATGATGCTCGTGTGCTTGTAGCCGTGCTCGGCTTCGAGCGAACGGGCGACGCCTTCCTCCAGACTCTTCACGCGCACGATGGGCAGGAAGGGCATCATCTGTTCCTCGACCACGAACGGATGATTCGCGTCCGTCTCGGCAAAGAGGAGTTGCGTGCCGGACGGGATGTTCACGCCCGCGGCCTTCGCCAGCACCGAAGCATCCTTGCCGATGAAATCGCGGTTCACCGAAGCGTGCGCGCAGCCGCCGCCCTGGCCGGGCGTGAAGGTGAACGCGGCCTTCGTAAGTGCGTCGAGTTGGGCGCTGGTGAGCCGCACCGCGCAGTTCTGCTCCATCTGCGCCATCAGCTTGTCCGCGATGCTTTCCAGCGCGAAGACCTCCTTCTCGCCGATGCAGAGCAGGTTGTTGTCGTAGCTGGCACCCTGGATGATCGCCCGGGCTGCGCGCTTCATGCAGGCGGTGTCATCGACAAACACGGGCGGGTTGCCGGGGCCGGCGCAGATGGCGCGCTTGCCGGTCTGCATCGCGGCCTTCACCACGCCGGGACCGCCGGTGACGAGCAGCAGCCGCACGGCCTCGTGT
The DNA here is from genome assembly GCA_035574135.1 of Candidatus Methylomirabilota bacterium. GTDB lineage: Bacteria > Verrucomicrobiota > Verrucomicrobiia > Limisphaerales > DATLZF01 > DATLZF01. The sequence continues at coordinate 9,840 of DATLZF010000610.1, read as the reverse complement.
TTGCACATCGCGGCGAAGCTTTCCATCGTCGGCTTCTCGATGATGGTCGCGATGTTCTCAATGCCGGTCTCGCGGTAAATGGCTTCGTTGAAGGCGCGCACAGCGGTGGCCGCGCAACGGGCGGCCGAGGGATGCGCGTTGAACACCACGGCGTTCCCCGCCGCGCAGATGTTCACGATGTTGCCGGCCAGCGTGGGGACGGAGTGGGTGCTCGGCGTGACCGCGCCGACGACGCCGAAGGGCGTGTATTCTTCCAGCGTGATGCCGTGATCGCCGCTGCGTCCGTCAGGTCGGAGCCAATCCACGCCGGGGACGAGCTTGATGATTTGCAGCTTCTCGATCTTGTGGTCGAGCCGGCCGATCTTTGTCTCGTCGAGTTCGAGCTTGCCCCATGCCTCGGCATTCTTGTCGCAGAGCGTCTTGACGATTTCCTCGATCTTGCGCCGCGCGGCCACGCCCTTCTGCTGAAGTTGCAGAAACGCCTCGTGCGCGGCGGCACAGGCTTCATTGGCGTCTGCATACACGCCGAACTTGCCGCGCAACGCCGCGCCGGCCGAGGAATGTCCCTTGCCGTTGCAACTGCACGTCGCTGCGGCAGGCGCGGGTGTCGGCGGGGAATTCCGCTGCGCCGGCGCACCACCGAGGCGGCCCAGCACTTCGCTGACAACGTCTCGAATCAAAGCTTCGTTGACTGCGCTCATAAATTTTCAGAACCACGAATGGACACGAATAAACACGAATCAGAGAACGATGCGTTCCCACTCCAGCTTGGGATGCGTGAAGTTCAACAGCACGCCCACGCTGAGTTTTGTCATCTTCAAATAGTTCAGCATCTGACCTCTCTCGATGTCTGTGATGCGGTCGATCACTTTTGCGTCCACCACGATGGAGTCGCAGACGACCGGGTCGGGAATGAACAGACCGACTTTGTGCCCCTTGTCGAGCACGTCGAACTGCGGTTGCTGGCTGAACGGAATTCCGCGAATCCCAAGTTCCACGACCAGCGCGTCCTAGTATGGCTTCTCATGGAGCCCATGTCCGATCCCATTCAGCATTTCAATGGCCGCCTCCACGATCTGATACACCTCGTCCTTGAACAGGAGCTTGGCGTTGGGATTCGTGTCCATTGGTGTCCATTCGTGGTTTCAACTCTTCGCGCCGTAGATCTGTTTCCCCAGCACGTCCACGGAATCGACGATGCCGATGACGACGGCATCGACCGGCGCGTCTTTCATGCCGGCGGCCAGACGGGCGCTGCTGCCCTGGCAGAACATCACCAGCTCGCCGATGCCCGCGCCCACGGTGTCCACGGCCACGATGGTGTTCGAGCCGGGACGGAACTTGGTGGGATCTTTCTCGTCCACCAATTGGGGGCGCAGCAGGAGCAGCTTGCGGCCGCTCATGCTGGCCTCTTTCTTGGTCGAGACGACCGAACCTTCGACGCGGGCGAGGAACATGGTGTTGTGGTAGCGGTGCTCGTGAGAGCGCGGACTTTGGGCGTGCGACCGCTCAAAGAGTCCGCCGCCTCACGTCGGCGGCTACAAGATTACTTTTTCTTCGGCAACACCGCTTCCACGTCGTTGTGCGGGCGCGCAATGACGTGCACGCTCACAAGATCGCCCTTGATGGCCTTGACGGCCTGGGCGCCGGCGTCGGTCGCGGCCTTCACGGCGGCGACGTCGCCCACCACCGTGGCGGTGACGAGCGCGTTGCCGACCTGGACCATCGGTCCGACGAGTTCCACATTCGCCGCCTTGAGCATCGCGTCGGTCGCTTCGACCAGCGCGACGAGGCCGCGGGTTTCAATCATGCCAATTGCTTGTTGTGCCATAGAGTTTGTCTTTGTTGTTAACCACGAATGGACACGAATGAACACGAATCCAGCAGGCCGAAGGCCTGGACATGGCGTTGAAACCATGCTGCACTTCCATGCCTGCTGAGCGTGATGCATTCATTCCCATTCGTGTTTAGTGGTGTTTATTCGTGGTTCAATTTGGTCGTTCAAATGCGTTGCCCGAAGGCGATGTCGTGCCCGTCGAGATCCTGGATGCCAAATTCCTTGATGCCATACGGCTTGATCCCGAGGCCGTAATCGATCTTCGCACCGCGTTTGACGAACTCGTCATGCAGCGCCTCCGCGTCCTCGCACCAGAAGTAGGCGTTCCACGTGTTTTCGGAGATTTTCCAGTGCGGCACGAGGCGGGCGCCCGCCGGCGCCTGCGCAAGCATCACGACGAATCCGTCGCGCTTCACCATGCAGAAATCCGGCGGCTCGTTCCAGAACCGGTCGTAGCTGAATCCGAGCTGGTCGCGGTAATAATTGGCTGCCTTCACCACGTCGGCGACGAGGAGAACGGGCGCACTGCCAGTTAATTTTGGTGCCGGAGCCACGATTCAGTTGAGTCTCTTCCGCTGGGTCTTGAGCGGGAGTAAAAGGGTCGGTTTCGCCTTCGCGACGGTCTTCTTCGCGGGCTTGCCGAGATTCGCGATGGCCTTGCGGTGCGCGGGCTCGACTTCCTTCCACGAACTGACGGCCATGCCGAGGTCGCGCAGCAGACCGTCGTGCAGACCGTAAATCCAACTGTGGACGGTGAGGTCCTGTCCGCGCTGCCACGCGTCGCGCACGATGGTGGTCTGGCAGACGTTGAGCACCTGTTCGAGGACGTTCAGCTCGCACAGGCGATCGACGCGTTCCACCTCGTTGTCGAGGCTTTTGAGCAGGCCGGCGTGCTTGTCGCGCACGTCCTGGATGTGACGAAGCCAGTTGTCCACCAGGCCGTGACGGTCCTCGCGCAACGCGGCGCGCACACCGCCGCAGCCGTAGTGGCCACAGACGATGATGTGGCGGACCTTGAGCACATCCACGGCGAACTGCGCGACGGAGAGGCAGTTCAGATCCGTGTGAACGACCACGTTCGCGATGTTCCGATGGACGAAAATCTCGCCGGGCAACAGGCCGACGATCTGATTCGCCGGCACGCGGCTGTCGCTGCAGCCGATCCAGAGGTACTCGGGCGATTGCTGCCGCGAGAGCTTGGCGAAAAACTCCGGGTCGCGCTGATGAATGGACTCCGACCACGCGCGGTTCTTGTCGAAGAGATGGGAGAGGTTCTTCATTTCTTAACCACGAATGGACACGAATAAACGCGAATCAGAAGTTTCATAGGACGATTCGCTCCCATTCGAGTTTGGCGTGTTTGAAGTTGAGAATGACGCCGACGCGAAGCTTCGTGATGCGGAGGTAGTTCATCATCTGGCCGCGCTCATGGTCGGTGATGCGGTCGATGACTTTCGTATCAACCACGATTGCTCCGTGCGAGATGAGGTCAGGCACGAACTCGCCAACCTGCACTTCTTTGAAAACGACCGGAAAGCGGCGCTGTTGCTCGAAAGCGATGCTGCGCAGTTTGAACTCCACGACCAGCGCGTTCTCGTAAATCTTCTCGTGCAATCCATGCCCGATCCCGTTCAGCACCTCCATCGCGCAGCCCACGACTTGATACACTTCATCCTTCAGCAGCAGCTTTTCGCTGCAACCTCCGAATTCGTGTTTATTCGTGTCCATTCGTGGTTGAGAAATCAGTTCTTCTCCAGCAAGCGTCTTGTCTCCCTCGCCACGACCAATTCCTCGTTGGTCGGTATCACCATCACCTTCACTTTTGAATTGGTGGTTGAAATGACAGCCTCGGTGGCGCGGGTGGCGGCGTTTTTCCCGGCGTCCAGGACGATGCCGAGTTGGTCGAGGTTGGCGCAAATGGCGGCGCGCAGCTCGGCGCGGTTCTCGCCGATGCCGGCGGTGAACACGATGGCATCCGCGCCGTTCATCTGGAAGAAGTAGCCGCCAATCCAACGGCGCGCTTCGCTGACGAAGACGTCGAGCGCAAGCTGCGCCTTCGCGTTGCCTTTCGATGCGGCTTCCTGGATGTCGCGGATGTCGTTGGAGAGGCCGCCGCTCAAGCCTTTCAAGCCGCTCTCCTTCGTGAGTTGCCGTTGAGCTTCCTCGATGGAAATGCCGAGCGTCTTCACCACGTAGGGCAGGGCTTCGGCGTCGAGGTCGCCGACGCGATTGTTGTGCGGCAGGCCGGACTGCGGGCTCATGCCGAGGCTGTTGCCAATGGCGACGCCATTGACGATACCCGTGATGCTCGAACTGCCGCCGAGATGACAGGAGATGACGCGCAGTGGAGGGCCATCCACGGGCGATTTGCCGCCGTCCACGTAGAGATTCTGCGCGCGGCGGGCGACGTCCTTGCGGCCGAGCAGTTCGGCGCTGCGTTCGGCGATGAACTTGTGGCTGGCGCCGTGGAAGCCCCAGCGGCGCACACCGATGTCATGCCACGCATCGGGCACGGCGTAGCGCATCATCGGCTCGGGAGCGAACTGATAGAACGCGGTCTCGAACAGGCCAACGAGCGGCACGCTCGGCACGCGTTTCGCGAAGAGGCGGATGCCCGTGATATAGGGTGGATTGTGCGCGGGCGCGAGGCCGTTGTAATCCTCCATCGCCTTCAGTACGCGCTCGTCGAGCCGCACGCAGCCGGTGACGTTCTTTGCGATGACGGTCTTGAAGCCAACGGCGGCGAGTTCGTTCTCGCTGGCGATGGCTTTCGCGTCCTTGAGCTGCGCGAGGCAATCCTCGATCGCCTTGGGATAATCGGTCACGCGCTCGAAGCCGCCCTTGTGCAGGAGCGTTTCCCCGTTCGAGAAATCGAACAGGCGCCACTTGAGCGACGTGGAACCGAGGTTGGCGATGAGAATCTTCATTCGGGAGAAACCACGAATGAACACGAATGAACACGAATTCCTACAAGCCCTGGGCTCGGAGCGCGGCCTTCAGGCCGCTTCAGCATCCGAACAGAAGGGGGCGTCGAAACACGCCGGGAGTTGAAGCGGGCTAAAGGCCGCACTCCGCATTCGTGTTCATTCGTGTCCATTCGTGGTCAAGGAATCACTGGAGCCATTTGCCCAGGCCGCTCAGGCCGTCATGCGGGCGGGGGATGACCTGCACGCTGACGATCTGGCCGACCTGGGACGCGGCTGCGGCGCCGGCGTCGGTGGCGGCCTTCACGCTGGCGACGTCGCCGCGGAAGAAGGCGGTGACGTAGCCGGAGCCGATTTTTTCCCAGCCGGTGAAGGTGACGTTGGCGGCCTTGAGGGCGGCGTCGGTGGCCTCGAAGAGCGCGCAGAGTCCCTTGCACTCGATCATGCCGATTGCTTGATTTGCCATGAGTTCAGTAGCGAGTTGATGGTTGAGAATTGAGAAAAACCACGAATGGACACCAATTCACACGAATCCCTGCGGGAGGCAGCAGTGGCGTGATCGGCCACGCTGCGATTGGCGCTGCGCACACCGTCGCTTTCTCATTCGTGTGCATTCGTGTCCATTCGTGGTTAAAAATTACTTCTTCGCCGCGTTGGAGTCGCCGAGGAAGGCCCTGGCCAGGTCCTCGTGCGGGCGGGCGATGACGTGGCTGGCGACGAGTTCGCCGACCTTGCTGGCGGCCTTCGCGCCGGCATCCACGGCGGCCTTCACGCTGGCGACGTCGCCCCGGCAGATGACGGTGATCATGCCGCCGCCGATGGGGATGGTCTTGGCGATGGACACGTTGGCGGCCTTGGCCATCGCGTCGGTGGCCTCCACGTTGCCCGTGTAGCCCTTGGTTTCAATCATGCCGATTGCTTCGCTCATAGTTCAGTGTGTTTTTGTTTGAGAGTAACCACGAAGGACACGAATGAACACGAATCAAGAAAATGGCTTCCGCACCAGACACGGTGAAGTGGGCCAAAGCCCGCGCTCCCCATTCGTGTCTATTCGTGTCCATTCGTGGTTGAAAAATCACTTCACCAGCTCGCACGGGGTGTCGGGCTGGAGGTTGCAGGCGTTGCCTTCGTCGGTGTCGATGTGGACTTCGAGTTTGAAGCTCGGGTCCACGCGCACGAGCATCTTCTCCAGCACAATGCCGCATTCGCCGCCGATGCGGAGCTTCATCGAGTCGCCCGCCTTCACGCCGTAAAAATCCGCGTCGGTCGGGTGCATGTGGACGTGGCGCATGGCGCGGATGACGCCCTGCTCCATCTCGAAGAAGCCGGCCGGGCCCATCAACATGCAGCCGAGCGTGCCCTTGATGTCGCCCGAGATGCGGTGCGGCAGGTCGAAGCCCAGCGCGATGCCGTCCGTGTAGGCCAGCTCGACCTGGTTAAGCGTGCGGCAGGGCCCCAGAATGCGGAGGTTCGAGATGACGCGGCTGCGCGGGCCGATGAGCGTGACCGTCTCTTTCGCGGCGAACTGGCCCTCCTGATACAGCCACTTGTGGACGGTGAGCTGATAGCCCTTGCCGAAGAGAGTCTCGACCGCTTCCGGAGTGAGATGGCAATGGCGCGCGCTGACGTTGACGACCAGCGGGTTGGGGGCGGCAGCAGGCCTGGGCAGTGGCTTGCCAAGCCGGGAATACACGGCCTGGCGCACGAGATGTTCCACCACGGCGCGGGGCGGCGGCGATGACAACACGGCGGACATGACAAGCCACACGCTGATTTCGGCCCTGATTCAAGTCAATCACTTTCTTTCAAAATCTATCAAGAAATACCACACCATCCTTGGGGCCCTGCTCCGGCGGGATCGAGACGAGGCCCCTGCTGCACGCCGGGCCGGTTTCCAAGGCACTCACTGTGTCGGCTCCCCGAGCTGACGCACGCGGTAATAGCGCCGGTCCGTTCCGGCCATGCCGGGGTCCCGGAAGATCAACGGGGCACCCCGGTTCGTGACCACCACCAGCATGTCCCACTGCCGGAAATCCCGCGTGGCCTCCACAGCCAACGGCGCTCCGTTGGGCCCATTGACCCGGAACTGAAAGGCATCACTGCCGGAAACGGCCGTGGCCGGCGGCGGCTCCAGTTGGGACAGCACCAGCACGCTCAAGTCGAAGATGTCCCGCCGCACGCGCGCCGCACCGTTGGTGGCCCGCAGGGTGTAGATGCCGCTCTGAAGTGAGGTCAGGTTGGTCAGCGCCAGCTCGGGACGCGTTCGGTTGGTCAACGTCACGCCGTTGTGTTCCCACTGCAGGCGCACGTTGCCCACCGGGTCGGCCACATGCACACGGCCGGTCACCGACCAGCCAACCCACGCCATGAGGTCGGGGGTCAGATCGGCAATCACGGGCACCCGCACCAAGTCTTTGTCGAATGTGCCCACGGGATTGCTCACGCGCATGCTGTAACGACCGGCATCATTGGTGGTCACCGACTCCAACCGCAGCCAGGCATTGCTGAAGGGTGAGCCGGGCAGGGACGTGATGTTCGTCCCGGCGATCGCGGCTCCGTCGCGCAGCCATTGCACCTGCAACGGGAGGGTGCCGGAAACCGTCGCCGCCAACGTCAGGTTCTCACCCTCGAAGAGCAGTTGCGGACCCGTCAGGCTCACCACACTGGGCCGGAAGCCCACCGTGCCCTCGGCAGAGGCGGTGGCAGAGTTGCCGTCGCCGTCGGTGGCCCGAACGGTTATTCGGTACGTGCCCTCGTCCTGTGGCCCCCGCACCGGCACCCAGAGCTGATCGGTCCAGTCAGTACCGTTGATGATGAGGAGATTGGGCGGCAAGAAGACCTGTTGGCTCGTCCACGTGCCCTCGGGGGTCAGGTACAACCCCCCTCGCGATACTTGGAAGTCCATGGCACGCAGCCCGCTTCCCCCTTCTTCCACAATGGTGCCTCTGAGCACAAACCAGCCGGGCACCGAAAACATGGACTGGACCTCCAGCGTGACGCGCGGGGCAATGACATCGGCGGCGTGGAAGCGCACCACCGCCCCGTCAAACGGCGGGTCGGTCAGTTGCGCCCAAGCCAGCGGGCCGGGCCCGCCCACCATCAGCCCGCCCAGGAGGACGGGGCACCAGCAGACACGCGATTTCGTTTTCATAACCAGGTGACAGGTTGAGGAGGATTCCGGACGGATGGTCCCGATCATGGCACCAGCCGCGCGCGGTGGCAACCTGGGGGCAGGGTGAGACAGGGTTGCGCAGCGATCAAGGGCTGCGCGCGCGATAAAATCGTTGATTGGCGGGCGCCGACGGCGGTTCGAGGATGCGTTGGAGGTTGGTCATAATGACCTGCTGGTTGGAATGCCAGAGGAGGGGTTCGTTGAGATTCGTGGCGAATTCCAATGTGTTGGTTGATCCCGTCAGCGCATAGAGCATCAGACCCGGCTGTTGGTTCAAGAAGGGCAAGGCCTCGAGCAAAGGTTGGTTGCCCAGGATCACCACGCGCCCCAATTGTGACGGGTGGTCGGTGGCGACCGTGCCGTCAGGTCGGAGGCCGACAGGCTGGCTGAGATGAACCAGCGCCAACGAGGAAGGCTGATTACCGGCCGCCGTGAGGTACAACCGGGCGATCAATTGCCCTTGCGTCGGCTGCAACCATGGCGCGGCACAGACACCAAGGTGGATCTCGTACACCCCCTTGTGCTGTTGCTCGATCGAACTCGCGCAGATTTCCGGCGCGACCGCTTCCAGTCCTATGGCGGTCAACTTCTCGTCTGGCAATGAGGCGGTCAGGACAACATTCGTCAGCACTTCGGTGGAGTAAAGGTAGATCGGCAGCGTCCCTGTGGTGCCGACGGGCAGGACGAGTGTGCCAAGGTGCGGCTGCAGGCACTCGCGCACGATCAGGTTGAAGCTCGTGGTGTCGTTGAGGTTGGGTTGTGCGCTGTGGGCGACGTGGATTTTGACTTGATTGGTCGAACTTCCTTGCTCACAGGAGGGTGTCCAGCGGAAGACCCCGTTGGTCGGATTCACCACTGCACCAGCCGGGCCGTCGAGGAGGGTGAACATGAACTGGCCGGTCGGCAGACCGTGCAACAGCAGGTTGGTCAGGCTGAAGGAAGCGCCGGGGCCGACGACGTGGTTTGTGAGGGTGAGCAGAACCGGCGCATTGGTGCTGACGGTGGTCTGCGCGTCCGGCGCCAGCGGGGCGGGTTCCTCGTTGCCCACGAGGTCCCGCGCGCGACTGTAAAAGGCGTAGGTCTGGCCCAGTTCACCGCTGAAGGGCATGGACGTCGCGGCGGTGTCGGCCAGCCAACGGCCGAAAAATCCTCCGTTGGTGGAGACGTAAACGTCATAACTCACAAGGCCGCTGCCGCCGGCATCGTCCTGGCCGGACCACTCGACAATGAAATGTCGTCCGCTCTCGGCTGGCAAGGTGGCGACGCTGCTCTCGGGAGGGCCGGAGTCCAAGGTGTTGAGCGCCTGTTTGTTCGGGTCCACGCCGGCGGCTGGATTCTGCGGGTCCACCTGGTCGGTGGCGATGGTCATCTGGCGGTCGAACTCAATGAAGGCCACGTTGCGAATCTCTGTGCCGCTGGGCTGGTCAGCGCGTGGCTTGATGAGGAAGGCGAAGTGTCCCTTGCCGCGTCCCGTGCCGTCTTCCGGTGGCAGGAAACCGGTGAGCACGTCGGGCGGAAGGCTCGTTGCCGGGTCAATGGATTGGAACACAGCAAAGACGCGACCGTTGGCGAGATCAATGCCTGCCTCGACTTCCACGTTGAAAGTCTGGTCGTTGAACGTCATCCCCACCGAACCCGCATAGTGCTTACGCCCCGATGGAATGGGCACGATCGTGTCGCCGAAGCCCAGTTCCGCCAGTTCAAAGGTGGTCCAATCGAGATTGGTGCTCAGGGGGTCCGTGATCGTGACGCGCTGGGCAGGTGCGGTGGCGAACGTGGGATAGGGGTTGCCTTGGCCATCCCGAGAGCCGGGTCCGATATTCTCGAAGTTGATGCGATAGGGGATAACGGCGGTTCGGCCGATCCAGTTCTGCGTCCCGAGGCCTTTGGCGCCGAACTTCTCGTTG
>DATLZF010000609.1:0-5280 GCA_035574135.1 Candidatus Methylomirabilota bacterium | reverse complement strand
GGGCGGGACGACCGAGCCGGCGCTCGCGGCAACGGGGCGGCCTGTCCGTCGTCGCAGGCGATGAAGCCCAGGGAGGTCGAACCGACCGTCGCGCCGCCGGAGCGCGGCGTAGCGCTGCGGGGTGGAGGGAGTGATCGGAGTTGGCGAGGCACCGGCATTTGAGCTGCGTGTCCTTTTCTCGGCGAGGCGGGCCCGGCGCGGGAGATTCCGCGCGCTGCAACGAACTCACCCCCGTTTGCCGGCCGTTGGCTCACTCGTGATGTGATTGGGGCGGAAAACGGATCTTCAGCAAAGGGTGGGGTACGCCATCAGCGCAGCGACGCCGTGCCCGAGGGCGGTTCGGGGTCCCAGGTCACGTTGTACCAGCCGAGGAACATCTCATCCCACGACTGCTCGCCCCAGTGGACGAATTTCTTCGGATCCGGGTTGGCCGGGTTCTGCGGGGAGTTGTCGAAGCCACCGCTCAACACGACCCACGTTCCGGCCGGCAATCGGCGGGGCTGATCGAGCACATAAGTGAGCTGCCAGTTGAAATCGTAGCGGGGCACCGAGCAAACGGTTTCCTTTTTGCCGTTTGGATAGAGCACGTCGAACTTCATCCATTTTCCCCGCAGATGCATGTGGGGAGTAACACTGTGCAGCGTGGCGGGTTTCTTGAAGCAATACATCGCCTGCGCCTGGGCATCCGGCGCGCCGGGCGGGATCTCAAACCGCACGTTCACCAACGGCACGGCCTCGAAGACGCTCTCGGGTTTGGTGGGAGCGAGGTAGAGCCCGATCTCGGTCTGGTCGGTCTCCGGCGTGCCGCAGGTGGTGTAATGCATCTCGATGTCGAATCGCGCGTCCTTGGGCAGGAACTTGCCCGAGCCCTTGGGCAGCCAGCCCTGCGTGGCACCGGGTGCCCAGCCGGCAAACAGTTGCCGGTCGCCAAGGTGATCCTTCGGCCCCCCCTCCTTGAGCCGCGCGATGACGTGATGCACCACCTTCTTGTTGCCGGGCTTCACCCAGAGGCCGGTGACCCAAGCTTCGTTCGTGTTGCCCGCGCGAACCTCGATGTGGCGGTAGTCGAGCACCCCGGTGGCGGGAATCTGTTCCGGCTGCGGCAGGCGCAGCACGATGTCCGGCTCTCCCAGCGGCCACTCGGCGGGCGGGGTGGCCCGGCTGACTTCAAGCGGGTCGGGGCCCTCACCACGGGGCGCGCCCTGGTGAATCCAGCGCAACAGGGTTTTCGTCTCGGCCACCGTGAGGGCGGCGTTGTTGGCAAAGCGTCCCACGTGGGGGTCAGCGTCCCACGGCGGCATGCGACGGGTGAGGAGGACCTCCTCGATCATGGAGGACATGCTTTTGATCTTCTTGTGGGAAGACATGGACCACGAGCCGATGTTGCCCGGGCTATGACAGCCCACACACTTGGCGGCGAGGATGGGGGCAACCTTTTCGGCGTAGGACACCGGGGTCGAATCCGCTTCGTCGCCGCCATCGTAATGGATCAGGCAGCCGCGCGCCACGGTCCTGGGCCGTGTCACGGGTTTGCCTTCAAGAAACTCCTGCAGGGCTGCTTCGACATAGCGCTCCCCAGGTTGCGGCTTTTGAGCACCCTCAACCAGTTGATCGTCGATGGCGCCGCGGTAGATCACGCGCCAGTCGGTGGTGCTGATGACGAACGTTTCCGCAGTGCGTTTGACGCCGAGGTGCCGTGCCACGCCCTGAGCTTCGTCTTCGAGCACGGGCAGGTGCCAGATGCCGAGTTCGGCGGCTTCGTTGGAGTTGGCCTTGCGGTCATCGGCGGTGCTGGAATTGACGAGCCAGAACTCGACGCCGCGCGTGGCAAACTGGTCCCGCAGTGCGCGCAGTTTGGGGGCACTTTGCCGCACGATTGGACAGCCGGTCTGGGTAAAGAAGAGCACGACGGCCTTGCCCCCGGTTCGTCGCAGTTCGTGCATCCTCCCCTGATGATCGAGCAGGGCAAAGTTTGAAACTTCGTCCGTGGCAGCCCGCCCACTGAATCCCGTCAGCAGCAACAGGCACGCCCAACTCAAACTCCAACGACCTGGTGTGATGGCTTTCATATTGCGATCAATTCTGCTTGGAAGCCGAAGCGACCATCCGACGACGACCGACCCTGCCGCCTTCACGTCAGGAGCTTCTTCGCCAATTCCCGGCCCAGTGTTTCAGCCGCGGTCACGGGTGCCCGGCCCTCGGTGCGCCGTGCCCGGCCGCTGAGGTAGGACAGGGCCTGCAGTCGGAGCTCGCCCTCGTTGATTTGCGCATAGGCCGCCACGGCCAGGTGGCAGCCGCCGCCCATGGCACTGAGAAAAGCCCGCTCCGCCGTCACACACGCCAGCGTTTCGGGGTCGTTCAGCCGGGCACAGAGAGCTTCCGCGCGGGCGTCACCGGCGCGAACTTCCAGCCCGATCGCCGCCTGGCCCACGCATGGCAACATCTCGCTCACCGGCAGCCGGGACATGGCAAGGCCCTCCGGAACGTCCGAGCCCGTGAGGAGTCCGGCAGGACCGTGCGTGATGCCCAAGCGGTCCAATCCGGCGGCGGCCAGCAGGATGGCGTCGAGTTCGGGCTGCTCGACCAGCTTGCGCAACCGGGTGCCGACATTGCCCCGGAGCGGCAGGACGCGCAGGTCGGGGCGTCGTTCGAGCAGTTGGGCCGTGCGCCGTGTGCTGCTCGTGCCGACGACGGCTCCGTGAGGCAACGATGAAATTGACAAGTGTGGACGAAAAGCTCGCCGGGATTTGGGGACTGGAGGATGCATGGCCGCGGCGACCCCCCAATGCTCGACGTCGCGGTAAATCAACACGTCCCGCACGTCCGCCCGGCGACACACGGCGCCGAGTTTCAAGCCCGGAGGCAACTCTGTGGGCAGGTCTTTGAGGCTGTGGACGGCGAGGTCCGCTTCGCCGTTGCCGAGGGCAACCTCGAGTTCCTTGGTGAAAAGTCCCTTGGGCAATTCGCCGCTCGCGAGCGAGGCTGTCTGGAGCCTGTCACCGGTGGTCTTGATGATTCGGAGCTCGAATACACCGTCGGGGAAAGCGGCGCGACACTGGGCCAGCACCAGGTTGGCCTGCGCGAGGGCGAGGGCGCTACCACGGCTGGCAAGGTAAACAGGGGCGGCCATGAGGAAACCGGTTTCCGGAATCAGTCGCGCCCAAAAGCAGGGCGAGGCATTTCAGAGAAGCCCGGCGGTCGGCGCATTTCCAAGAGTTCGCGAGCCCGCGCCGCGATCAACGCCTCGCACTTCGCCACTTGGTCTCGACGCTGCTGCATGTAGTTCTGCGCGAGGGCTTGGAGGTCGTCCACGTTGTAGAGATAAACGTTTTCGAGGAGATTGACCTCCGGGTCGATGTCCCGGGGCACGGCAATGTCAATGAGCAGCAGAGGCCGGTTGCGGCGAAGCGCCATCAAGGGCTCCAACCGGGGAAGATCGAGGATGTAATGCGGGGCGGAGGTGCTGCTGATGACGATGTCGATGTGCTCGAACTCACGCGCCCAGTCCTCGAAATGGATCGCCCGGCCGCCCAGCTCTGTGGCCAGAGCCTGTGCCCGTTCATGGGATCGGTTCGACACCAGAATGCTCCGAGCACCGCGGGACAACAGCGCCCGCGCCGCTTTCTCGCTCATCTCGCCAGCGCCGATGACCATGACCGTTCGACCGTCGAGTGCGCTGAAGATTTTTTCGGCCAGTTCCACCGCCACCGAAGGGACGGAGACGCTGCCGCGCTGGATCTGCGTTTCGGTCCGGATGAGCTTGGCGACGTTGAAGGCGCGTTGGAAGGCCTTGTTCAAGCGCGGGCCCGTGTGCTTGTGCAGCAGGGCGACATCGTAGGCTTTTTTCATTTGCCCAAGGATTTCGGTTTCGCCCAGCACCATCGAATCGAGTCCCGAGGCGACCTTGAACAGGTGCTCGATGCTGTGAGGCTCGGACAATTGATAAAGCTCGTCCGTAAGCGGCTCGTGGAAGTTGTGCACCGACCGCAGGAACTCGCGCAGCGCCGCGAAGGTCTGGCGAGGTTCCCGGTCCGAGGCAACATAGATCTCAACGCGATTGCAGGTGGAGAGAATCACGGCTTCATCGGCCCAGCCCGAATTGCGCAAGGTCCGCAGCGCCTCCGGCAAGCGGCCTTCCGCGAACGCGAAACGCTCCCGAAGTCTTACGGGTGCGGTGTGATGGCTGAGGCCTAAAACGAGGATGGACATCAGCGGATCGGCATTGGCGGCGGCGCAGGCGGCGCCACGGAAGGGCCCGGGTTGTGAATGGTGGAGAGAAGATTGGTGCCCCAGAAGGTCATCAACACAAAGGCAAAACCTCCCACCGCACTCAACGCAAACCGCCTCCCCCGATGGGCATATCGCCAGCGCAGCACCAATAACACCAGATACATTCCCCACACACAAGCCGACCAGACAACCTTGGAATCGGTCCAGTATGCCGCAATCCCTACAGTGCCCGGCAGCCGCAAGGCACCGCTTGCCAAGCCCAGGGTCAGAAGAATAAAGCCGGCCAAAACAAGCCGCCCGATCACCAGTTCGAGCCGCTGAAGGGATGGCATGCGGGACAGGATCGCCCTGATCTTACGAACTTTGAGATCGCGATCCTGGGTCAGAAACATCAACGCCGCCACCGACGCGAGACCAAACGCACCGTAGGACAGAAGCGTCAGCGCAGCATGCAGGCTGACCCATCCGCCTGTGAAGACAGGGTTTTCGCCGTGCGGCGGATCCAGCGGCGGCATCAGGGCAAACACCCCTGCGCCAAACAACAAAGGCGCCGCAAACGCCCCCAAGAACCGAAGACGGGACCACGAACCGAAAACCACATACACGGCCGCGATTGTCCACAGCACGAATGTGATCGCCTCGTAGAGATTATGAATCGGGCAGCGCGCGAGCGAAAATCCCCGCTTGAACATTGCCGCCGTATGCACGGCGAGCGCGAGCAGCAGCAATCCGTAATTGATCCAGTTGTCTTCCCGAAATCCTCGCCGGAAGGAGAAGATCGAATACACAGCCGCCAAGCCGTAAAGAATCACGGCCAGCGCGAACAGCGTTCGATCGGTCAATGCCACGAACACATCCTATCGCCCAGCGCGTCTCGACGCCAAGCCGCAAATCACCAGCTCCCGTTGTCCCGAATCCTTAGCCAGCGCGTGGAGTGTCGTGAGAACGTGTTTTTGGGAATGAGGATTTCTCTGGAGGGGATTTTCCAGTGGCCCGCAGGAGAGCGCCGAGGGGGGGCGCCAAGGCGCGCTAAGCGGTCAAGGGGCACGG
>DATLZF010000608.1:0-5395 GCA_035574135.1 Candidatus Methylomirabilota bacterium | reverse complement strand
ATCGGGATTACATGCCGAGCAACTGGGCTTACGTCTCCCCGACCTGGGTGGACATCTGGCAGTTCATCGGCACGTTCGGTCTGTTCCTGACGCTGTTCCTGCTCTTCATGCGGTTCCTGCCGATGATTGCCATTTCGGAGGTCAAGGGCGTGACGCCCCAAGCGGATCCTCATCACCCGCTCGGCGGGGCGAAAGGAGGGCATCACTGATGAGTGGGATGACCAAATACGGACTGATGGCCGAGTTCGACACGCCGGGCGACACGATGCGCGCGGCGGAGAAGGTGCGCGACGCCGGCTACCGGCGGTGGGATGTGTTCACGCCGTTCCCGGTGCATGGCATGGACGAAGCGATGGGGCTGAAGAACTCGAAGGTTGGCTGGTTCACCTTCTTTGGCGGCCTCACCGGTTACACCTCCGGCATGCTCATGATCTGGTGGATGAACGCGAAGGACTACCCGATCATCATCGGCGGCAAGCCGCTCTTCAGCCCGATGTTCTCCTTTCCGGTCTGCTACGAACTCACGATCCTGCTCGGCGCCTTCGGTTCGCTTTTCGGCATGCTGTTCCTCAACCGCCTGCCGCGGCTGTACCATCCGTGCTTCACCAGCGAGCGCTTCAAGAAAGTCACGCATGACAAGTTCTTCGTCGTCATCGAGGCGTCGGACCCCAAGTTCAACGACCAGGAAACCCGCAAGCTGCTCGAAAGCACCGGCAGCCGGCACATCGAGGAAGTGAGGGACTGATGCGATACATCCTCCTGGTCTTCGCGCTCACGGTGGCCACGGTCATGATCGTGGCCGGCCGTCGTGGCGACATCTCACGTCGGCCGCCCATCGAACTTTTTGCCGACATGGATCGCCAGCCGAAGCTCCGCCCGCAGGCGGCCAATGCGTTCTTTGCCGACGGCCTGGCCTCGCAGCTTCCGGTGCCCGGCACGGTGGCCCGCGGCGCGGCCTACGCCGACACGCCGGAGAACACCGGCAAGATTCCCGGCACCACCAACTGGGTCGAAACCATCCCGGTACCGGTGACGGCCACCCTCATGGCCCGGGGCCGCGAGCGCTTCAACATTTACTGCTTGCCGTGTCACGGCGCGCAGGGCGATGGGAATGGCATCACCAAGAAGTTCGGCATGGCCGTCGTCGCCAACCTGCACGACCCGCGCATCGTCAAGATGGCGGACGGCGAGCTCTTCAACACCGTCAGCTACGGCAAGAACCTGATGGGCGGCTACGCGGCCAATCTGACCATCGAGGACCGCTGGGCCGTGATCGCCTACCTGCGCGCCCTGCATCGCAGCAAGTTGGGCAACTTCGACGACCTCCCGGCCGAGATGGCCAATCAGTTGAAGAAACGTCTTCCACCCGCCGCGCCGACCGCTCTCGCCAAGTAACCTATGAGTTCTCCCGCTCCCACGCCCGCTCAGCCGCCGCTTCAGCTCGACGCGAAGTGGCGCAGGCTGCCCGCGATCCTGATCGGGGTCGGGGTCGTCCTCGGGATCATCGGCCTGGCCACGAACACCCGGCAGTTTGGCTACTCCTACCTCACGGCGTTCATGTTCTTCCTGAGCCTGTGCCTCGGGGGACTGTTCCTGACGCTGATCCACCACCTGTTTGATGCCCAATGGTCGGTGCCGCTGCGGCGGGTCAACGAGCATCTCGGCTTCCTCCTGCCCGTCATGGCCGCGTTGTTCATCCCGATCGCCGTCCTGGCGCCCGAGATCTACCCGTGGATGAAGCTGGATCCGCACGCCGACCATGCGCTCCACGCCAAGCAACCGCTCTTCACCAAGACCGGCTTTTACGCCATCGCTGCCGGGCTGTTCCTCATCTGGACGTGGCTCACCTACAACCTGCGCAAGTGGTCCCTCCGGCAGGACGCGACCGGGTCCGCCGAGTGCACCTACGCCATGCGCAAGTATGCCGCGGGCGGGATTTTCATCTTCGCCCTGAGCCTGACCTTGGCCGCCATCATGTGGATGAAGGGCCTGGAGCACCAGTGGTTCTCGACCATGTTCGGTGTCTATTACTTCGCCGGCAGTGTGTGGACGACCGTGGCCACCGTTTACCTCATCGCTCTGGTGCTACAACGGACCGGTCCGTTGGCCGGGGTGGTGCGGCGGGACACCTTTCATGACACGGGCAAGCTCTTCTTCGCCTTTACCGTGTTCTATGCTTACATCAACTTCTCCCAGTACTTCCTGATCTGGAACGCGGCGATTCCCGAGGAAACGTTCTACTACGTCAAGCGCGAGAACGGCTCCTGGTGGGACGTGGGAATGTTGACCGTGTTCGGTCATTTTCTCCTGCCGTTCCTGGCCATGCTGCGCATCGACGCCAAGCTCACACTGCCGTTGATGATTCCACTCTGCCTCTGGGCCTGGGTCTGCCACTACTGGGACATGCAATACAACATCATGCCGGTGCTGCACCCGGACGGTGTGGCCGCCCGCTGGCTGTGGCTGGATTTCGGATGTCTGGCGTTCATCGGCGGCGTTTTGTCCCTCGTCTGGCTTCGCTATTTCAAGTCGCACCCGCCCTACCCGGTGCGCGATCCCCGCCTGGGCGAGGCGCTGGGCGTGCATTTCTATGACGAGCCGGAGACCGGCAAGGCCCATCACTAACCGGAGGATCGAAGCATGAACTCCTGCGACTCCAATCAATGCTGCCGCACGTTTGGCATCTTCGCGGCGGTGGCGGGCACGTTCCTCATCGTGGCGGCGCTGGTTTGGGCCATGCGCCATTACACCCAGCCGCCGCCGTTGAACCAGGCCCGCGTCGCCGAACGCAAGAAGGCGCTGGCCGAACTCAACGCGGAAAACACCCGCGCACTGGCCGAGGCGGAGGTGATCGACAAGGACAAGGGCTTGGTGCGGCTGCCCATTGCCACCGCCATGGACCTGGTGGTGAAGGAATACGCCACTCCGGCGGCGGCCCGCTCGAATCTCATGGCGGCGGTGGACAAGGCCAACTTCAAGCCCGCTCCTCCGCCACCGCCGCCCAACGAGTACGAGTAAGCCGGCGATGAACGATTCTTCCACCACTCCGGCGCCCGATGGACCGGCGCTGCGGGACGCGGCGGCCGACATTGACGCTTCCTGTCGCGGTCCGGTGCTCGTCTTGGTCACCGCGGCCGTCCCCTGGCTGGGCCTTGGACTTCTGCTCGCCCTGCTCGGGGCGATCAAGCTGCACGCGCCTGGCTTCCTCGCCGATTGCGCCGCGTGCACCGTGGGCCGGCTGCGGCCGGCTGCGATGAACTGCTTGCTCTACGGTTTCGCCTCCCAAGCCGGCTTGGCGGTGCTGCTGTGGATGATGGCGCGCCTCGGCGGCACGCGTCTCTCGTTCCAGGGACCGATCATCGTGGCCGCCGGAGTCTGGAATCTCGGCGTGCTCTTTGGCGTGGTCGGCATTCTTCTGGGAGACAGTACCGGTTTTGAGTGGCTGGAGATGCCCCGTTACGCATCGCCCATTCTGTTCCTGGCCCAGGCGCTGATCGGCATCTACGCGATGGCGAACTTCTGGATGCGGCGGGTGCGCCCGCTCTACGTCTCGCAATGGTATTTGCTGGCCGCGCTGTTCTGGTTCCCGTGGCTCTATTCCGCGGCGAATCTGCTGCTCGTCTTTCAGCCCGTCCGCGGCGTGCTTCAGGCCGTGGTCAACGGCTGGTTTTCCGCAGGCTTGCTCGGACTGTGGCTGGGGGCCATCGGTCTGGCGGTTATCTATTACTTCATTCCCAAACTGACGGGTCGCCCCCTCTACAGCCAATCGCTGGCTGCATTGGGGTTCTGGACGGGTGCCGTCTTCACCGGCTGGACGGGTTCGGCATCGCTGGTGGGCGGGCCGATTCCACTGTGGATGGCCAGTGTGCAGACGGCGTCCGGTGTGGCCATGCTGCTGCCGCTCCTGTGCGCGGCGATCAACTGGCGGCTCACGCTGCACGGAGCCCGGGTGGAGCCGTCTCCGACGCTGCCTTTCGTCCTTTTTGCCGCCGCCGCTTATCTGGTGGCGGGAGGTCTTGGCGTGGTGCTTTCGCTGCAGCCGCTGGCCGTGGTGTTCGGTCTGACGATGGTGCCGCTGGCCCGGGTCAATCTGGCCCTGCTCGGTTTCGTGGGCATGGCGCTCCTCGGTGCCATCTACCACATCCTGCCGCGCGTCTCGGGCGTGCCGTGGCCGTCGCCTGGTCGGATCAAGGTGCACTTTTTCGTCACCGGCGGGGGCGTGGTTCTGCTGACCTGCGGGCTTCTGGTGGGCGGGGTCATCCAGGGCGGCCGGCTGAACGATCCCGCCGTCGCGTTCGTGGACTTGGCCAGGTCCATGGTTCCGTTCATCGGTCTTTCCACGCTGGGGTGGGCGTTGCTTTTGATCGGCCACGTGTTTTTCGCTCTGAACCTGTCCGGGCTGCTGTGGCGCTGGGCCGCGCCCCTGCGCGCCGAGGTGCGGGCCTTGGTCAGGAGTGGCGTTCCCGTAAAGGCGGAGGTGTCGTCGTGAGCAACACGCCCTTGATCTTCCTCGGCTTGTTTGCCGCCATGGCCGGTTCCTTCTGGGGGCTGCTGCTGGCGCCACAGTTGCAGATCGGCCGGCAGGACGTGCGCCCGATTGAAGCCACCGGCGAGATCTATCCTGCCCCGCGCCCGGGTCTCGCCCAGGAGGGCGCGGAGGTTTATCGGGCCAACGGGTGCGTCGAATGCCACACGCGTCAGGTGCGGCAGACGGGCGTGGCCTTCGATGTCTGGTTGCACGAGACGGGCACCAACATGAACGCGGTGGTGGCGCTGTTGTCGCAAGCGGGCATGCGCGCAGGCGACGCCGCGGCCCTGGTGGCCAAGACACCCGCCCGCGTGCGGAGCGGCCTGCCTCACGGCGAAGCGCGCAAACTGGCCGCTCAACTGACGGATGCCGCCGCCAAGGCCTCGGCTGATCTGGTGCCACTCGGACCTGACATCGCCCGTGGCTGGGGGAGCCGTCTTTCCGTGGCGCAGGATTACCTGCGTGACAACCCGGTATTGCTGGGGTCGCTGCGACTTGGTCCCGACCTGGCGAACATCGGTGCCCGGCAAACCAACGCCATCTGGCACCTTCTGCATCTTTACGATCCGCGCCTGACCGTTCCCGGTTCTTCGATGCCGCGTTATCCGTATCTCTTCGAGAAGCGTTCGCGCCCGGCCGGTGCTCCGCGTTCTCCCGAGGCGCTGCCGTTGGACGATGATGCGGCGGGAGCGTATGAAGTCGTGCCCCGGCCGGAGGCCCATGCCTTGGTGGCCTATCTCATCAGCCTCAAGATGGAGACGCCGCTGTTTGAGGCGCCCATGCCACCTGTCCGCGCCGCCGCATCGGCACCGACGCCATGAGCAAGAAGCGAAAACAGCATCCCCATCCGTCCCCGGAGGCCGCGGC
>DATLZF010000607.1:0-2594 GCA_035574135.1 Candidatus Methylomirabilota bacterium | reverse complement strand
GTGATGCTGTTCGTAGCCGCGAAGTTCGAGCAGGTCCTGGTGACGGCCGCCGGTCTTGGCGGTGTGCTGGCGCTCGAGCTGGTCTGGTTCAACCGCTGGTTCAGCCCGACTCAATCGCCGACGCTGGCGTTGACCTGGCTGCTGGTGTTCGCCGGGTTGTTCCTCGCCCACCCGTTCGTGGCCCGGCGGCGGTACGAGGGGAGCACCCTGCCGTGGGCGATGGCGGCGCTGTCCCTGCCGGCGCACTTTCCGTTGATCCATCGGGTCGTGAAGCAAACGTGGCCGAATGATTTCATGGGTCTGCTGCCGGCCGCCCTCGCGCTACCCGTCATTGCTGGGCTGATCACCATCGCGCGCTGGTTTCCCGCAGGCCACGAGCAGCGGAACCGGCTGTTGGCATGGTTCGGCGGCGCGGCGTTGCTTTTCATCACGTTGGTGTTCCCGATTCAATTCGACCGCCAGTGGATCACCCTGGGCTGGGCGCTGGAAGGGTTGGCGCTCTGCTGGTGGTTCCGCCGGGTGCCGCAGCCCGGTCTGCGGCTGGTCGGCGTAGCGCTGCTGTGCATTGCCTTTGCGCGGCTGGCCTTGAATCCCGCCGTGCTGGGCTACCAGCCGCGCAGCGCGACGGCGATCTTCAACTGGTATCTCTACGCCTACGGCACGGTCGTCGCGGCGCTGTTCGTCGGGGCGCGGCTGCTGGCGCCGCCGCGTGACCGCATCGGTGCCCTGCCCGCGCCAGCGCTGCTGAACACGCTGGGCACGTTGCTCGCCTTTTTGCTGGTGAACATCGAGATCGCCGATTACTTCACGCCGCCCGGGCAGGCGGTGCTCGCGTTCCAGTTCTCCGGCGACTTCGCACGGGACATGACTTACACCATCGCGTGGGCGTTGTTCGCGCTGGGCCTGGTGGTGGCCGGAATGCGCTGGCACCTCAAGTCCGCGCGCTACGCCGGCCTGGCGCTGCTGGGCGTGACATTACTGAAGCTGTTCTTCCACGACCTCGGTCGCCTGGCCCAGCTCTACCGCATCGGGGCGCTCGCCGCCGTGGCGGTGATTGCCATTCTCGCGTCGTTCCTCTACCAGCGGTTCCTCTCCAGCGACGAGAAACCGAACGACCGTCCGTCATGAGCCCGATGTTCCCTTCCGGTCTCGATCTGCCTCTTCCCCCCGCCACGCGAGGTTCCTCATCGGGATCACAATCGCGATGCGGGTCGGCCTCCACTGCGGCCCTCGGCGCTGATCCGGAGCACGGGCGTCGCGCCCGCTTCCGGTGGAAGCAGGGGCCGGTGGGCGGACCGTTTACGACGTTGCGGAGGCATCGGAAGCGGTCAGCGACCAGAATGGCCGCGCTCCGGCTCGAAGGTCCGCACGTTCGAGATCGTCACCGATCGCCAAGGTCGGGAAAGCGAGCGCCCACTCGGCCGGGCGACATGGCGGCAATCTCCCGAGCAACGCCGGACGCGTTTCGCCGTGGAGCTCGACGGTGCGCCCTTCGGTGAAATGATCTGGATCGAGCCGGGCAACGGCGACAACGCGCCGCTGGCCCTGGAGAAGTTTCAAGCGGCCGTGCCCGTCGTGCGAATGCTGTTCCAAGCGCCGGCCACAGGCGGTGTGGACTTGCTTTACGGAAATGCCAGGGCCGCCGCGCCCCGTTACGATCTCTCCCTGGTCGCTCCGCAGGTGCTTGCCGCCGCCGCCGTGACGGCCACCCTGGCGGACGGCGATCCCACTGTGCCTGCCGCGCCGCAGATGACGCGAATGGCGCCGGTCCTCTTCTACGTCGTAAGAAGCTGAACGAGGACGTGCCGATGTCGCCCGTGATGACGCGAATGGCGCCGGTCCTCTTCTACGTCGTGCTCGGTCTGGTGGTGGCAGGGTTGATCCTCGTGATCCTGCGACTGGCGCCGCGCCCGGAGGGGTGACCGGTTTACGCCGGACGCCAGCTCAGTTTTCGCCCCAGCATCCGGTCGAGGGAATCCGAGGTTTGATAGATGAGCGCCTCCGGGTAATGGGCATAGGGATGGAAGTATTCGAAGGTGAGGTAGCCGCGATAGCCCACCTGATCGAGCGCCTCCATCACCGCCGGCCAGTTGGTGGTGCCGTCGAGGAGAGGCCGGAACGCTTCCAACGAGAAGTCCGTGCCCTTTTTGGTGAACTCCTTGAAGTGAACGTTCTTCGTCCGTTGACCGAGAATGGGCACCCAGTGCTCGGCGTGCTGGAACATGGCGATGTTGCCGGTGTCGAAATGAACACGCACGCGCTCGCTGCCGAAGCTGTCCACGAAGGCGTTCATCTCCATCGGCGTCATCAGAAAGCCGTTGAAAAAGATGTTTTCCATGTTCAACGACACCTTGAGCCTCTCGGCCTGGCCGACCAATTTGCCGACGGCTTCGCGGGCGCGCCGCTCGCACACGTCGTTGGGCACCGGCTCATGATCCGTGCGCCACGGGATGTGGACCGCGCCGGGCACGACGAGCAGATTCTCGACGCCCAGGTCGTGCGCCGCCTGAGTCATCTTCTGCGCCAGTTCCAGGCCGCGCGCGCGCTTCTCGGGATCGTTGCTGGTCAGGGGATACGGCCAGAAGAGGAACGAA
>DATLZF010000606.1:0-5364 GCA_035574135.1 Candidatus Methylomirabilota bacterium | reverse complement strand
AGGAAAGCGGCTACGACACCGTCGAGGCGAATCTGAAGCTGGGCTACAAGATGGACCTCCGGGAATACGGCCTGGGCGCGCAGATCCTGTGCGATCTCGGGTTGCGCACCATCCGGCTGCTGACCAACAACCCGCGGAAGGTGGTCGGTTTGGAGGGTTACGGGCTGGAAATCACCGAGCAAGTGCCAATTCGGATTCGACCCAATCCGCACAACCGGCGGTACCTGAGGACGAAGCGGGAGAAGCTGGGACACCTGCTGTGAGGTTCAGCCGCCTCGTTCGGGGTTGCGGTGGGGCGATACGCATTTCAAGCGGATCCCGAAACCGACCGTTGAAAAAACCGATGGCAAGACGACGTCCATTCATCTTGATTTCCCCAAGCACGGACCCCAAGGGAGTCGAGTTCGATGACTTTTCCTTGAGCCTGTCCATGCGGTATCCGCTGGCCGTGCAAGGGGCAGGCGGTCAGCCGTGGATGTGCCCCTGCGTGCCCGAGCGCGAGTTTGTGGCCGAGGCCGTGCGACGATCGGACGGGGTGTTGCTGACCGGGGGGGACGATGTGGAGCCGCAGTTGTACGGCGAGAAACCGGCGTCGGCGGTGGCCGCGACGGTTCATCCGGAGGCGCCGGAAAGGGACCTCTTCGAGCTGATGCTCATCGACGAAGTGTTCCGGCAGCAAAAGCCGTTGCTGGCGATTTGCCGGGGGCTGCAAATTCTGAACGTGGCCTTGGGAGGCACGCTGATCGCAGACATTCCCTCCCAGGTGCCGGGGGCCTTGCGGCACAATCGGAGTGACCGCAAGGACCGGATCGTGCATGACGTGGCAGTCGTCCCCGGTTCGCACCTGGGCCGGCTGGCCCCGAGCGGCCGTTTGGGGGTCAACAGTTCTCATCACCAAGCGGTCGCCAAACTGGCTAAACCTTTGCGCGCAACTGCCGTTAGTAAGGATGGAATAATCGAGGGACTGGAATTGGCGCCGCATGCGGCATGGATGACGCGCTATCTCCTGGCGGTGCAGTTTCACCCCGAGCGGTTGTTCACCCGGCACGCGGAGCATCTGGCGTTGTTCCAGGGCTTCATTCGAGCCTGTCGCCGGGCGGTTGACGGTGACCGTGTATGAAGCAGAAGATTTTGTTGGTCGATGACCAGATCGAGTTGCGCTCGCTGCTGGCGGACAGCTTCCGCGCGCGTGGCTACGAGGTGACGGAAATCGCCGATGGAGCGGCGTTGAAGGCGACGTTCGAGGGTCCCCAGCCGGACGTGGTGCTTCTGGACCTGAAGCTGCCGGACGCGGATGGGCTGGATTTGCTTTCGGCCATCAAAAAGCGCTGGCCCGACACCGAGGTCATCGTCTTGACCGGTTTTGCGACGCTGGACTACGCGGTCGAGGCGACGAAGCGCGGTGCCTTTCACTTCCAAACCAAGCCTCACAATGACGGGCTCTACAACCTGGTCGAGCGCGCGCTTGAACGGAAGCAGCAGTCCCAGGAAAACTCCAAACTGATCGATGCCCTCAAGCGGATGAGTGGCGAGTCCTCGCCGGTCTTCCAGTGCGCCGCCATGCGCTCGATCATGAAGACCATCGAACGCATCGCCCCGAGTGACGTGTCGGTGTTGATCACGGGCGAGAGCGGCACCGGCAAGGAGGTCGTGGCGGACCTGATCCACACCTTGAGCAATCGCGCCAAGGGTCCGTTCATCAAGATCAACTGCGCCGCGCTGCCCCGGGAATTGATCGAAAGCGAATTGTTCGGTTCGGTGAAAGGCTCCTTTACGGGGGCCACGGGCGACCGCGAAGGACTCTTCCGCCAGGCCGAAGGCGGTACCCTGTTGCTGGACGAACTCTCGGAAATGCCCGTGGACACCCAGAGCAAGCTGCTCCGCGTCCTCCAGGAAAAGGAAGTGCGCCCGGTCGGCGGGCGGGTCAGCTACAAGACCGATTGTCGCATCATCGCGGCCACCAACCGTCAGGTCGAGGAAGCCATCCGCGACGGCAAGCTGCGCGAGGATCTCTACTACCGAATCAGCGCCATTTCCGTTCACCTGCCGCCGTTGCGAGACCGGCGCGAGGACATTCTGCCGCTGGCGCGGACGTTTCTCAAACGGTTCTCCTCCCAGGCCAACCGGACCATTTCGGACTTCACACCGGCCGCCGCCGAGCGCCTGCGCAAATACGACTGGCCTGGCAACGTCCGGCAGTTGCAGAACGAGATTCAGCGGGCGGTGCTCATGGCTGAGGGACCGGTGATCGATGTCCATGACCTGTCGGTGAATGATCTGCTGATCGCCAACGAAGGGGCGGATGCCAACCTGACCCTGATGCAGGCGATGGAGCGTAACAAGATCATCGAGGTCCTGCGTGACACCCGCGGCAACAAGCTTGAAACCGCGCGCCGCCTCGGCATCGGGCGCCAAACCCTCTACAACAAGATCAAGGCCTACTCCATCGACATCTGAGACCGAGGCCGCTCAATTACCGAGCAGGAGTTCGGGCTCGCTGGTGTCGTCGCCCACGCCGTGGCGCGGGTGGGCCTTGAGGGAGAACGTCACCGCCACCGTGTAATCCTTCGGGCCCT
Source organism: Candidatus Methylomirabilota bacterium (assembly GCA_035574135.1). Lineage (GTDB taxonomy): Bacteria > Verrucomicrobiota > Verrucomicrobiia > Limisphaerales > DATLZF01 > DATLZF01. The sequence goes on along the minus strand of DATLZF010000606.1, from coordinate 2,788 downwards.
CGCGATCGTCGCGCACGCGGAACGTCAACGCTCCCGTCCAGCTCCGGAAATCGCGGTAGATCGTGTACTGCTGTTCCTCCAGCGTGCGGTCGTCGGCCTCGTAGCGCAGGCTCAGGCGGGCCGCCCAATCCTCGGTGAAGCGATAGTAAATGCTGGTGAAAAAAAGGTTGTTGCCCGGTCCGAGAGAGGTGGAGTCCTGGAGAAAGCGCTGCCCCACGCTGAAGCTCCAAACGTCGCCGGGGAGAAAGGTCGCGGTATTGTTGGCCTCGCTCCATTCCTCCGTTTCCAGGTCGTAGCGCAGTTCCGAGCTGAGCACCAGCCATGAAAAGGGCTTCAGATCGAGGTCCGAATACACGTCGGAGAAGGTGTTTTGATTCGGACGCCGATCGAGCCGCCAGTCGGTGTAGAGGGCCCAATTCAAGAGGTTGTCCACGCCGTCGCGGCGCTTGGTCTGGAGTTTGTTGCGCAAGCCAAGGCGCAGCACGTTCTGGCTGTCGATTGAGTCGATGGCGCTGTAGTCGGGGAAATCGAGAGGCAGCAGGCGGGTGGTGGCCAGTTCATAGTCGAATTGAGGCAGCTTGCGGGGCGACACCGAAGGGTTGGGCACGTAGGCATAGTTGAAGGATGGCTGCACGATGTGCCGCACTCCGTCGATGGCAAAAAGCCGACTCCGGGCCGTCGTCCAGAGTCGGGAGGCCTTGAACGAAACCTCCGCCCCGGTGTTGAACACGGCGCGGTCCTCGTTGCCGAGTGGCGAACCGGCGCCATCGGTCTCGCCGTAGTGCGTGAAGCGGCCCCCCACCCGGGGAGTCAGGTTGAGCCAGCCGAAAAAGGTGAGCGGCAGCACGACTTGATGGTAGGTGTCGGCGCGCAGCGCGGCGTAGGGTAGGTTGTTGGTGTCCGTGTTCGCAAACTCCCGTTCGTAGTAGCCGAGCGAACTGTCGCTTTCATAGTAGAGCGGCGTGTTGAGGATGCGCTGGCGCAATCCGGTCAGCTTGACCTCGGGGAGCCGTTCCACCGTCTCCTGAAACTCGTTCACCTGCGCCTGGGCCAGCACGTCGAGAGTGAAGTTGCTCCAGCGCTGGTTCAACTCGACGAACGTGCCGGGCTGAGTGTTCTTCTTGTATTCGGACTCGAAGAAATCGCGCACCACGTAGGCGTCACTCTGCCAGCGAATGGCACTGCGCACAGTCAGGTTGGTCCAAAGCTCGCCGCGATGGGTGAAATACACCCGGTGCCGATCCGGATCGATGGGCTGCCCGGCGATGTCTTCTCCCGGTTCGCTGTCGTTGAGGTAGTAATACTTGACCGAGCCCTCGCCGAGCCGGGGCAGGTGGTAATTGAAGTCGGGGCCAACTCCGACGCCGCGCTTGGAGCGGCCATCGACGTGCAATGCGCCCTCCAAACGTTCGCTCCAGTACCAGTTGTAGCTGCTCAAGAGGAACAGTCCGTCTTCGCTCCGGTAACCGGGCAGAAAGGTGAAGCGTGGCGCGCGGTCGTGCAGGTAGCGGCGATAGCGGGGAAAATAGAAAACCGGCACGTCCCCCAGCCGCACGGTGGCCTCCTGGGCCTCGACGTATTCGTTCGGCACAATGATGATGGTTCGGGCGCGTACGCTGTAGCCCGGCGTCTCAAAGTCGTCCGTGGTCGCCATGCCCCGGGCCACGACGTAAACGCCGGCCTTCTGATCCGCCACCAGGGCCTCGCCCCGCGCGTAATGCGGCCATTGACCGGTCTTGAAACCCTCGCCGACGAACTTGCGAGCGGTCAGGTCGTACTCGATGCGTTCGCCCGCCCAGACGCGAGGCCCCTGCACGACCCGTACGTCGCCGCTGGCAACGACCGTATTGTTGGAGTAATTGACGAATCCTTCCCGGGCCGTGAGCATGAGGTCGCCAAAAACCACCCTGAGTCCGTTGGTGGTCCAAGCGACGCGGCGGACCAGGTCCGACTCAAGTTCTCCGTCGGAAAACACCATCACCTTCTGCTCTTCGTTTTGGGCCTTGGCGCTGGCCGGCAGGATCATGGCGGCAAGCAGGGGAAGATAGGCACGAAATCGTCGTCGCATTGAGCCCCCGAAGTGAAGCAAACGCCTCCGGTACTGCCAAGAGGGAAAGCCATTTTGCCCGACGGTGGTTTGACTCAAAAAGATGGGGGGCGAGGGTCGGCGCAAAGGTGTCGGAAGAGCCGGGTTGACTCAACAACAGGTGTTGGTGGGCGAGGACATCCAGATGAGTCAAACACGGGCGTGGCCGGGCCACACATTTCCTTGCTGAGGGCGGGCCGGGGTGGTTAGATCCCCGGCATCGCGTCGTGCGCGCGTAGCTCAATTGGATAGAGTGACGGCCTCCGGAGCCGCAGGTTGTGGGTTCAACTCCCGCCGCGCGCACCACTCCTCCCAGTCGAACCCTCAACCCAATCGATAGGTGATGCGCGCTTTGTTCAGGTCGTAGGGCGACATCTCCATCTTCACGCGGTCGCCAGCGGTCAAACGAATAAAGCGTTTGCGCATCTTTCCTGAAATCGTCGCGAGGACCTGATGTTTGTTGTCGAGTTCGACGCGAAACATTGTTCCCGCGAGAACCGTCAAAATCCGGCCTTCCAATTCAATGTGTTGTTCCATGTTGCTTGAGATCATTCCTGCCTGTTTCGAAACCGGTTCGGACGGCAGACAGGAAGACGCCGGACGCGGGAAAGAAAAACAAAAGCGCGGGATTCGCTTGCGCGAATCCCGCACGCCGAATCAACGAAAGCTTAGTAGCGGTCGCTCCGTTCGCGACGAGGACCG
>DATLZF010000605.1:0-3742 GCA_035574135.1 Candidatus Methylomirabilota bacterium | reverse complement strand
CTGGAGCGTCACCGCCACCACTTCGTCGGCAAACGGCGGCCGGCCGGTCAGCAGTTCGTAGAGAATGGCGCCGAGGCTGAAGACGTCGGCGGCGGTGGTCACTTCCTTGATCCGGCCGGCCGCCATCTCGGGGGCGAGATAGTTGGGCGTGCCCATGATCACGTCGGAACGGGTCAACCCCCCATCGCCATCCAGCATCTTGGCGAGGCCGAAGTCGGTCAGATGAGGCTGATCCTCGGCATCCAACAGGATGTTGCTGGGCTTGAGATCGCGATGCAGCACGCCGCGCTGATGGGCGTAGTGGACGGCGCGGGCCACGGCGGCGATCCAACGCGCGGCCTCGCCAGGGGCCGCCGGCGACGGGGCGCCCGTAATCCGCCTGGAGAGCGGCCCACCCACCACCAGCTTCATGCTGAAGTAATGCCGGCCTTCGTGTTCGCCGATCTCGTAGATCGGCACGATGTGAGGATGATCCAGCCGCGCCACAGCTTCCGCCTCCGTCCGGAAGCGGCGCACTTCCGACGGGGAGGCCAGCCGACCGGCCAGGATGAGCTTGAGCGCCACCGGCCGGTTCAGGCTGATCTGGCGGGCTTTGTACACCACCCCCATGCCACCGCGGCCCAGTTCGGTCTCAATCTCGTAGTCGCCGAAGTAATGCGGACTCGCGCCGGCGTCCAGGACCTGATCCTGGGCGACCGCGTCACGCAACGCCGCGCCGCCCTCCAACAACTGCTCCATCGCCTGATGAAGCTGCGACGACATCGGGGCCGGCGTGGCGTGCGCCATCCAGTCATTGGCTCCTCCCGCCAACCGTTCCAGATGCCGGCGGCACGCTGGGCATTCATCCAGATGCCGCGTGATCACGGCCAGGTCCGCCTCGGGCAGCGTCTCATCGAGCAACCGCGCCAATCGTTCAGCACTGGGGCACGTGGGGGCCATAGGACGGACGGCGTTCTCGCATCGAAGCAGCCGGTCAGGGACATCGCAACGGAAAACTGTCGTTCGCCGGAACGGCGGCCCCGGCCTCAACACGGCTGGCAAGGCCGGTCAGGTTTCCACCGATGGATTCGCGTGCCGCTTCATTCAGTCCTGAATACCGTCAGTTCCGGAAAAACCTTGCGCGCCCGGCAGTTCTTCCGGGTCCACGAGGTGGACTTCCTGTCGCAACCGCGCCAACACGCGGCTCTTGGCCACATACACGGCCCCGAGACTCAACCCCAGATTGGTGGCCACCTCCCGCCCGTCGCGCTGTTCGACCGCCGTCTGCCAGAACGCCTGCCAGCTCGAGTCCTGAAACTCGGCGCGGATGCGGCCGGCCGCCCAGTGAAACACCTGACGATGATACTCGGTGTCCCACTCCGACTGCTCCGAGCCGCCGCGTTGCGTTTCCTCCACGAGGGATTGCAGGCGGGTGGCGCTGGCCGGATCGGGCTGACGCTGGCGGGCAGCCAGGAAGTTGTTCAGCTTGCTCCGCACGACCGTGAGCAGCCAGTTGCGGAATCGTCCCCGGCCGGGATCGTACTCGAATCGCTCCATGCTCCGTGCGACGGCGCGCATGACTTCCTGCGCCACGTCGGCGGCGTCGGCTTCCTGCAAATCGCGCCGGCGACAGAAGCCATATACCAACGGCGTGTAGATTTCGACGAACTGCCGCCACGCCGCTTCATCGTGGGCGTCCCGCAGCCGCATCAGCAGGCTCGGCCGCGTGGAGTGGGCATCGTCGTTCATAACGTTCTCAAACCCGTCGATTAGTCCCCAAGCGCGCGCCGCGGACAATCTCAAAGCCGGCTCACTCGACCGGGGCCTCCGGGGCGCGGCGCAGGCTCAGGCGCGTGACGACGAGGCCGTCGCATTCCTCCACCCGCAGTTGAAAGGCGCCCAGTGAGACCACGTCGCCCGGTTTGGGGAAGCCACCCAGCCGCTGCACCACCCACCCGCTGGTGGTGGCGAGGTCGCCGGCCTCAATCGGTTCGCCGACCAGTTCGGCCAGTTCGTGGAGTGGCAGCGTGCCCAGCAACTCCCAGCTCGTTTCGCCCGTGCGCACCACCAGCGGTTTCTCCTGGTCAAACTCGTCCTGAATCTGGCCCACCAGTTCCTCAAGGATGTTCTCCAACGTGACCAGTCCGACGGTGCTGCCGTATTCATCCACCACCAGGGCCAGGTGCAATTTCCGCTCCAGAAACAACTGAAGCAGCTTTTCCAGACGGCAGCTTTCGGGGATGAAGATGATCTTCCGGGCCACCGAGACGAGGTCGGTGCCCAGCCGGGCGCGATGCCGGAGGGCGAAAAGGTCCTTCAGGTGCACCACGCCGAGGGTCTTGTCGATGTCCCCTTGCTCGCAGAGCGGAAAACGCGAGTAACGGGTGCGCTCGGCCACGTCCAGGCACTCGGCCAGGCTGGCCGTGGTATCGAGCACCGTGATCTCCTGGCGCGGTCGCATCACCTCCCGGGCCACGCGCCGGCGCAGGTCCATGGCGTTGAGGACGAGATCCCGGCCCACGGTCGAGGCGGCGGAGTGCTTGTGCGAGGTGGAGAAAAGCAGGCGCAGTTCCTCCTCCGAATGCACCAGTTCGGCCTCGCTCACCGGCTCGATGCCGAGCTGGCGCAGCAACCAGAGCGAGGTGCCGTTCAAGGCCCAGATGAAGGGATAGGAAAGCTTGTAAAACCACAGCAGCGGAAGGGCAACCCACAGGGTTGTGGGCAGTGGCTTTTGGATCGCCAGAGACTTGGGCGCCAGCTCGCCCGCCACGATGTGAAGGAAGGTGATGATGGAAAAGCCGACGACGAACGCGATGGTGTGCCGCATTTCGGCGGATTCCACCTTCAGCCATTCCATGACCGGCTCCAGCAACGAGGCAAAGACCGGCTCCCCCACCCAGCCAAGCCCGAGACTGGCAAGGGTGATGCCGAGTTGCGTCGCGCTCAGCGAGGCGTCGAGGTTCGAGATGAGGCGCCGCGCCACCCGGGCGCGCCGGTGGCCCTTCTGGATCAACCCGGCAAGCTGCGTGTCACGGATCTTGACGATGGCGAACTCCGCCGCCACGAAGAAGCCGTTCAACAGCACCAGGGCCATCACGGCAAGCATCTTGAGCACGACGATGGTGGCGGCGCTTTCCATGACTACAGCCTCACCTCGCCAAAGATCACCCGCAAAATGTCCTCGAGGCTGAGCAGCCCCACCTCGGTCCGGTCCGGCCCCAGCACGACTGCAAGCCGTTGCCCGGCCCGTTGCATCTGCCGCAAGGCGACTTCGAGCCGAAGGTCGTGGCTCAAAAACTGCGCCGGCCTCAGGACGCTGCCCGCCGTCCGGGCCGAATCCAACCCGCCGTCGTAGAGAAGCGACCGCACGGAAACGAGCCCGATCACCCGCCGCGGAGCGCTTTCACTCCAGACGGGCAGACGGTTCAATCCCCGCTCCCGCGCCCGTTCGAGAAGACGGGGCACGGGGGTGCTGGCGCTGACGGTCACCGCCCGCTCCATGGGCACCATGATCTGCCCCACCGTCAGCGTCTGGAGATCGAGCACCCGATTGATCATCACCCGTTCCTCGCTGGTCAATCCCTGGCCCGACTCCTGGATCACGAAGCGAAGCTCATCCCGGTTGCCGAACAAGTGCCCGGTAAACCGTGCGCCGCCTCCCCAGCGCAGCAGCATGGCGGCAAACCGCTCGGTCAGCCACACCAGCGGCCGCAGCACCCAGTGGATGATGCGGAACAGGTCCACCAGCGCCATGCACAGGCGG
>DATLZF010000604.1:0-4367 GCA_035574135.1 Candidatus Methylomirabilota bacterium | reverse complement strand
CGGGCCGCCCTTGCCTTTCGTCAGCCCTCGTTCGAAAGAATCCACGCCGCGGCCTCGACGAGACCATCGACAATCACGACGTCCTTCAAGTCGGCCGCCTTCTGCCTCTCGACCTCGGCGCCATAGCCGGTCCGGACGAGCAGACTGCGCTTCACCCCGGCATTCCGCCCGCATTCCACGTCGATGAGCTTGTCCCCGATCATGAAACTGCGGCCCAGATCCACGCCGAACTCATCGCGCGCGTCGAACAAGAACTGGGGGGAAGGCTTGCGCCCGCGGCTGGGCAAGTCGGGTGGCTCGGGCGCATAGTAAATCTTCGCGAAACGCACGCCGGCGGCGGCCAGCTCCGCGCACATGCGTTCATTCACGCGGTGCATGTCGTCCACCGAATAGTAGCCACGCCCGATGCCCGACTGGTTCGTCACAACGAAGAGGAGGTAACCCGCATCCTGGAGTCGCCGCAGCGCCTCGGCGGCTCCGGGCAGCAACTCGAATTGCGAGGGATCGCTCAGATAATTCTTGTCCACGTTGATCGTTCCATCCCGATCGAGGAACACGGCGCTCTTGCTCATGACTGGCGGGCGAGGTTGAACGCCGTGCCGCTGCCTGCCAAGCAAATCCCTGGGCCACCGCAGGTGGGACGGCATCGGCAAGGCGCGCCCAGAACTTCGGGATGCGCCCTGTCGCACCGATCATCATTTGCCACATTGACGGAATCACGCCTCCTGCTAAGGTCTCGCGCGTGAGTTTGCACAGCTATCGATTCAACTTCGGGTTTGCCTGGGGCTATTTTGGCCCCGGGGCAACCTGCGTTTGAAGCTGGGCAACGAATCGACGAAACCCCTTCTCAGCCCGCCGCAGGTCCCGCACCTGCGGTTCTTTTTTTATGATCATCGTCCTGAAACCCGACCTCAGCCGCAAAGACGAGGTGGCCGTGCTCAAGGAAATCAAACGTCTCGGCTACCGGCCGCACGTCATGCGCGGGGTGGCCCGCACGGTCATCGGCGCCATCGGCGACGAGCGCACGCACAAAACCCTCGAGACGCTCACCTCCTGGCCGCAGGTCGAGAGCGTGATGCCGGTCCAGAAGCGCTACAAGCTGGTCAGCCGCGAGGCGCACCCGACCGATTCGACCATCCAGGTGCGCCACGTGCCGGTGGGCGGCCGACGGTTCCAGGTCATGGCCGGCCCCTGCTCGGTCGAAAACGAGCGACAGTTGCTCACCACGGCCCACGCCGTGGCCAGGGCCGGCGCGACCATTCTGCGCGGGGGCGCCTTCAAGCCCCGCACCTCGCCCTACGAGTTTCAGGGCCTGGGAGAAAAAGGGCTCAAGCTCCTGGCCAAGGCCCGGCGCGAGACGGGTCTGGCCGTGATCACGGAGTTGCTGTCCGAACAGCACGCCGCACTGGTGGCCGAGTATGCGGACATTCTGCAAATCGGCACCCGCAACGCGCAAAACTTCCAGTTGCTCATCGCCGCCGCCCGAACCGGCAAGCCCATTCTGCTCAAGCGCGGCCTCTCGATGCGGATTGAGGAGTGGCTGCTGGCCGGCGAATACGTGCTGGCGCATGGCAATCCCAACCTCCTGTTCTGCGAACGCGGCATCCGGACGTTCGAGACCTACACCCGCAACACGCTCGATTTGTCCGCCATCCCGATCATCAAAAAGGAGTCCCACCTGCCCGTCGTCATTGACCCCAGCCAGGGCGCCGGTCGGGCGGACCTGGTCGCCGCCATGTGCAAGGGTGCGGTCGCCATGGGCGCGGACGCGCTGCTGATCGAGGTGCATCCGAATCCCTCGGCCGCATGGAGCGACGGGGCGCAACAGATGACTCTCGACGGGTTCACAAAACTGATGCAGGAACTCCAGCCCTTCATCGCCGCCGCCGGGCGGCAATAGGAATCCTGCCCGCTTTACCCGAGAACCGGTGTGGTGGAACTCGGTCTCGCCGCCGACTCAATCCAACCGGAAGTAGAGGCATTTCAAGTAGGCGGCCTCGGCGAAGGTGGCCGCGTGATCCGGAGGATGCCCGGCAACATGAAACAACTCAAACCGACGACCCGAGGCACGCAGGGCCTGCTCGACGGCGGACCTGAACTCCGCCTCCGCCACGTGCGCCGAGCAGGAGGCGGTGACCAACACCCCACCCCGCCGCAACGCCCGCGCGCCCGCTGCGGCCAGCCGACTGTAGGCCAGGATGGCGCCCGCGCGTTCCGCTTCCCGGCGTGCCAACGAGGGGGGATCGAGGATCGCGAGATCAAAACGCCGTTCGGGGCCCGTTTCGAGCCACGAGAACACGTCGGCCTGCACCGATTCATGGCGACACCGGCGGATGTTCGCATGGCCCGCGTTCAGCTCGAAGTTTCGCCTCGCGCTCGCCAGCGCGTGAGCGCTGATGTCCACATCCGTCACCGAACGCGCCCCACCCCGCGCCGCGTAGAGCGAGAATCCCCCCGAGAAGCTGAAGGCGTTGAGCACGTCGCGGCCGGCCGCCATGGTTTCCACCCGACGCCGATTCTCACGCTGATCGAGAAAGAACCCCGTCTTCTGCCCCCGAATCACGTCGGCCTCGAAGCGCAGACCGCTCTCCAGAAACTCCACGGGCGCCGCCGGCGCTTCCCCATGCAACGCCACCCCTTCCGTCACGCCGAACTGAGCTCGAGCGATGTCCTGAATGTTCCGGCTCAGGCGGAGCACGATGGACCGTGGCGTCAGGACGCGTCGGATCAAGTCAACGGCCTCTCCCAGGCGCGGCAGCCAGGCGGCGGAATAGAGTTTCAGCACCAGGGTGTCGCCGTAGCGGTCGAGCACCAACCCGGGCCAGCCGTCACTCTCACCGTAGATCCAGCGATAGCCGGTGGTGGAGGCGTCGAACAAGCCGTCGCGCCGGGCCAGCGCCCGGCGTAAACGCGATTCCCACCAAGCGGCGTCGAGGGTCTGCGGTTTGCCGGTGTGCAGCACACGCAGCCGCAGCGGGGACGCCGGTTCGTACAGGCCAATGGCGAGGAAACGATCCTTGCGATCATAGACCACGGCCAGTTCGCCGAGGGCCCCCTCGCGATTCGCTTCGCGAATGCTTTCGGCATAGACCCACGGATGACCGCTCCGAATGGCCGACTCCGCGGCGGCGGTGACACGCAGGCGCAAACGCGGCGAGGGAGTGGCGGGCGCCGGTACCCGGGCGGCACCTGCCGAGCGCTCCGCCGTCACACGTCGCAAATGGTCACGCCCTGTTTCAGCGACGCGAGCGCATCGGGCCGCTTGGGAATGAACTCCTGCGCCACGTGGCCCTTGAACCCCGTTTCCACAATCGCTTTCATCACGGCAGGGTAGTAAATCTCCTGCGTGTCATCGATCTCGTTGCGACCCGGCACCCCACCGGTGTGGTAATGCGCAATATACGGGTGCCAGCGGCGGATGGTGGCGATCAGGTCGCCCTCCATGATCTGCATGTGGTAGATGTCGTAGAGGAGCTTCATCCGTTCCGAGCCGACGCGCTTGCAGAGTTCCACCCCCCACTCGGTGTGGTCACACTGGTAATCACGGTGGTTGACGCGGCTGTTGAGCAGTTCCATCACGATGTTGACTTTGTACTTCTCGGCGGTGGCCATGATGCGCTTCAAGCCCTGAGCGCAGTTCTCGATGCCCTTGGCGTCGTCGAGTCCGTCGCGGTTGCCGGAGAAGCAAATCAGGTTCGTCATGCCTGCCGCCGCCACCTCCTTGATGCGCTGTTCATAAGCCTGGACCAGTTTGTCGTGATGCTCGACGCGGTTCCAGGCGCGGGTGATGCCGCCGAGGCCGTCGATTACCGGGTTGCTGACCATGGCGCAGGTGAGGCCGTATTTTTTGAGCGTCGGAAAGTCCGAAGGATTGAGCAGCTCGATGGACTGAAGGCCGATGTCTTTGGCGGCCCGGCACAAATCCTCCAAGGGAATCTTGTCGTAACACCATTTGCAGACGGAGTGGTTGATGCGGCCCCTCAAGGCCGGGCCGCCGGCGACCTCGGCCGCCTGGAGCCGTTGGGAGAGGGAGGCGGCCACCGTGGTGGCGGCGGTACCGGCGAGCGTGCCGAGCATGGAACGGCGGGTGAGAGTCGTTTTCATAATCGAAACGGGCTGTGAGCGGTTGGGTTCAATTGTGATGGGAGCAAGGATAGAACCCAACCCGCGCGTCGCGTCAAATGCGATTCCGGCGGCTCGGGGAACTCGGCGGCGGTCATTTATCTGCTTGCGCGGCCCGCTGGCGGCCCAACATCCTCGCCGCCCGAAATGACCGCGCCCGACCCCACCGCCGGCAACCCCCGCCGCAAATCCCGGATCCGTCGCGTGGGTGAGAAGGTGCTCGCCATCCTGGTCATCGGTTTCAT
>DATLZF010000603.1:0-4185 GCA_035574135.1 Candidatus Methylomirabilota bacterium | reverse complement strand
GCCGCCGCCGCAATCTCTTCCGGCCGGGCCATCCGGCCGAGGGCCTGGGTCGCCGCCATCTCTTGGTATGCCTTTGCCGGATCGGGATATTCCTTCAACCGGGCCGCAACGAAGGGGGTCTCGACGCGGCCCGGGCAGATGCAGTTGCACCGGATGCCCTCGCGGGCGTGATCCAGAGCCAGGCACTTGGTGAAGCCGACCACGGCGAACTTGGTGGTGCAATAGGCCAGCCGATCCCGCACCGCGAGCACCCCGCCGATGGAGGCGAGGTTGATGACGTTACCGCTCCGGCATTCGAGCATGCGGGGCAGGAAAGCGCGGGTGACGTTGAACAGGCCGCGGACGTTGACGGCGTAAAGGCGGTCCAGATCGGCGCCGGAGGTCTGGAGCAGCGTGCCGACGTGGCCCACCCCGGCGTTGTTCACCAGCACGTCCAGCCGGCCGTGCGCCCCGTGCACCGTCCGTTGCGCACGTTCGGCATCTGCCTCACGCGTAACATCCAGTTCGAGCGCCTCGGCGCGGCCTCCCCCCGCCCGGATGCGCTCCGCCGTTTGCTGCGCGCCGGACAAATCCCGATCCGCGACATAAACGTGGGCGCCGGCGGTCGCGAACACCTCGGCGATGGACGCGCCGATGCCGGACGCCGCGCCGGTGACGAGGGCGATCTTTTGGTCGAGTCGGAACATGGAGGAAGCAAACCCGGCGGGCCCGCCGGATAAAAGACCTTTTAGGCGACGGTCCACACCTTCCGCAGCTCCTCCCAAACCTTGTAAAGCCCCACGAGGGTCATGGCCAGGGCCGCCAGCCACAGCCAAAGACGCCACAGCAGGCCGGGCCGCAGCAGCGGTGGAAGCCGGCGATGGCAGAAGTACAGCGCCGCCGCCGCCAGAAACGGCAGCATCAAGCCCTGGGCCAGCGCGCCCACGAAGACCAGCGACACGGGTTCCCCCAGCACGAGGAACACGGTGGCGAAGGCGCACGGCAACAGCACACAGCCCGCCCGCACCATGCGCGCCCGGTCATCCGGCGTCCGGTAACGCACGACCCGAAAGAGGACAAGCGCGTCGGCGAACAGACGGGCGTTGGAGGCGGTGGCACCGAACACGGTCGAATAGAGCACCGCGAACGCCCCAACCAGAAAAAGCCAGTAGCTCCATTGTCCAAACGTCTCCCGGTACATGTGCGAGAGCGTCGCGATCATTTGGTTGTTCTCCACCACCAATCCCTTGGCATGCAACACCGCCGCGCCCAACAGGTAGAAGGCGAGCGTCGCCGTCGTGTAGATGGCGAAGGACACCCAGGCGTCGATCCTCATCACCCGCAGCCAGCCGCGGGCTCGCGCATACCATGCCGCCTCGTCCTCGTGGGCTCCCACGTTCCGCGCGTAGCCCTTCTCCAAACACCAGTAGGGATAATAGATCAGCTCGGAGGCTCCCACGCCGATGATGCCGAACGCGGCGAAGGCCGTCGTGAACTGCTCCGGCAGACGAAACTTCAATCCTTCAGCGATCTGCCCGGCGGTGATCGCAAAGGGCGTGGACTGAAGCGCGCCCACCGCCACCAGCGTCGTCAGGGTAAACAGCACCACCAGCGCCGTCGAGACGCTCTCCACCAGGCGATACCGTCCGAGCACCAGCAGCACGGCACAGGAAGCCGCCACCAGCACGGTCAACAGCCAGTTGGCCACCGGCAGGCCCGCCAGAGCAAACACACTGGCCAGGCCGCCCACCATGCCGGCCACCTGAAACACCAGCGCCACATACATCAGCAACCACAGCCACAGCAGCCACGACACGATCAAACGCGGCCCCGGTATCGAGTTCATCGCCTCCAGCGTGGTCATGCCCCGGGCAATGGCATAACGGCCGAGCTCGATCTGGACGAAGACCTTGATGAAACACCCCAGGATGATGAACCACAACATCGAGAAACCCACCGTGGCCCCCAGCTTCGGCGTCACGATCAGCTCGCCCGAACCGACGATCACCGCGCTGATGATCAAACCCGGCCCCAGTTGCCGGAGGATATCCAAGGCGCGAACGGGCGCGGGCCGGGGGTGCAAGGGAGCACTCGCTCCGCCGATGGTGGTCATGCGCGGGGAGCGTAGTGTTCGCGCAAACCCGGCGTCAAGTGCACCGGCCCGTTTCGGGGAGCTTGCGTCAGCGGGCCAATTCGATTAACCACGGCGCAATGAAAACTCGTGAACTTTGCCTTTCGTGGATCGTTCTGATCGGCGTCGGAGTGTTGGCCCCCGCCTCCGCCCGGGGCGCCGATGCCAGGGCCGAGGAGCCCTTGAAAAAGAAATCGGCCGAACACGACGTCAAGGCCGCCCCCACCAACACCGCCGGCTCGACCCTCCGCCTGGCCACGCCGGCGGAGCTGGAGCGGCTTTACCTCGATGGTCGAATCACCGCCAAAGAGTACCAGCGCAAACTTTCCGAGTACAAAGCCTTCGTCGCCACTCACACCAACCAGGCCCTCCAAGTGAAAGCCGCGGCGACGCCGGCCACCAACATCCCAGCTCCGGCCTCCGTGGTGGCGGCGGCGACCCCGGCGGCAAAGGCTCCGGCGCCCGCCCCTCCGGCCAAACCCGCCCAGGCCCCGCCGCCGTCAACATCCGCGGAGGCGAACCCCGAGGATAAGAAGCTGGCCGAGGTCGAGGCGAAGTTTGACGAACTGCTGAAGAAAAAGGCGGACCGCGAGAAAACCGCCCGGCAGGCCACCCAGCCGCCGCCCACCAACGCCCCCCCAGCCAGGGCGTTGACCAAGCGGGACAAACTGGATGCGCTGCTCAAGGACCTCATCGACGGCAAGCTGACCGAGGCGGATTACAACGCCAAGCGGGCCAAGGTCATTGCCGAGCCCGAGTAAGCCGGCGGCCGCTTTCCCCTCGTGCGGCGGATCAGCGGCGGAAGGACTGGGTGAAATCCTCGCCGGACACTTCGATGACTTTCTTCACCCGCTTCGAGCCGGCGATGAGCTCCTCCAGCTTGCGTTCGAAGGCCGCGCCGTCCATGGGCAGTTCGAGCGTCCTCTCAAGCAGCGAGGAGTAGAGGAGGGCATTTGCCAGCTCGACCGAGCCGAGTCCCTCGGCCCCCGGGGCGACGAGGGGAGCGCCGTCGAGGATGGCGTCCACGAAATTCTGCAGGAGCGTGGCGTGCTGGTTGCCGGCGTTCTCGAACGGAATCTCGACGTTCCAGATTTCCGGTTTCGCGAAGCCGGTTTTCGCCGTCCGGCTGAACTCGATCATGTCGGCATCGTTGCGGAGGAAGGTCAACCGGTTGTTCTCCAACACCAGGCGGCCGCGCGTGCCGCAGATCTCGAAGCGGTTCGTGCCCGGCGCTTCGCCGGTCGAGGACACGAAGACGCCGGTCGCACCCTGCGCCCACTCCAGGTAACAGGTGACGTTGTCCTCGACCTCGATGTCATGGAAGCGTCCGAGCTGGCAGAAACCGCGGACGCGGGCCGGCAGGCCGCAGAGCCACTGGAGCAGGTCGAGCTGGTGCAGGCATTGGTTGAGGAGCACGCCGCCGCCCTCGCCTTTCCAGGTGGCCCGCCAGCCGCCGCTGGCGTAGTAGGCTTCGGTGCGAAACCAGTCGGTGATGATCCAGTTGAGGCGGGTCAGCCGGCCCAGTTCGCCGTCGTCGAGCAGCTTTTTGATGCGTCGATAGCGCGGCTCGACGCGCAGTTGGAACATGGCGGCAAATACCCGGTCGGGATGGCGTTGTGCCTCGGCTATCAAGCGCTCGGCATCAGCCTTGTGCGAAGCAATCGGCTTCTCCACCATGACGTGCAGCCCCGCCCGCAACGCCGCGATGGCCTGCCCCGGGTGCTGCGGATGGGGCGTGGCCACGATGACGGCGTCGCACGCTCCGGACCGGATCAGTTGCGCGGCGTCGCCAAAAACCTGGACGCCGCGTCTGGCGTAGCATTCCAGTTTCTGCGGCGAGGTGCTGCACACGGCGGCCAGCTCGCCTCGGGGAACCTTGCCTTCAAGGAGGTAGCCGGCATGGTGCCGGCCCATGTTGCCCATGCCGATGATGCCCAGACGAACGGTGTTCATGGCCGGGGAGTCTAGCCACGGCCCCGACGGTGTGACGAGCCGGGAGTGAGCGCGGGCCGGTGGCGGGGGTCACGTCTCCGGCGCGGGGGTCGGCGGGGCGAAGCGCGCGTCCAGAAAGGCCT
>DATLZF010000602.1:0-2034 GCA_035574135.1 Candidatus Methylomirabilota bacterium | reverse complement strand
ACCGGCTCCAAGCTCGTGCTCATCGACACCGGCTACGGCGCCGCCGCCGCGGCGCAGCCCAACAGCACGGCCGGGCTCCTGCAGTCAAATCTCACCGCAGCCGGCATTGACGCCAAGGCGATCGACACCGTCATCATTTCGCATTTCCACCAGGACCACATCAATGGCCTGCTCGCTCCGGACGGCAACCCGGCATTCCCCAACGCCGAGGTCATGGTGCCCGAGGCCGAGTGGAGGTTCTGGATGGACGATGGCGAGATGGCCCGCGCCCCGAAGGGACGCATGGAGGAGTTGTTCAAGAACAACCGCCGGGTATTCGATCAGGGGCTCAACCGGAAGGTGACCCCGTATGAGTGGAACAAGGAGGTTGCCCCCGGCATAACCGCCGTTTCCACCGTCGGCCACACCCCGGGCCACACCTCGTATGTTGTCGCCTCCGGCTCGGGCAAGGTCTATGTCCAGTCGGACGTGACCAACCATCCGGCACTGTTCGTGCGCAACCCCGGCTGGCATGCCGCCTTCGACCAGGATCCAGTCAAGGCCGAGGAGACGCGCCGCAAGGTCTACGACATGCTGGTGGCCGAGAAAATGATGGTGCAGGGGTTCCACTACCCGTTCCCGGCCCTTGGCCACGTCGAAAAGGACGGCGACGGCTACCGCGTCATCCCGGTGCAATGGAGCCCCGCGCTCTGACCGACTCGGAGCCGCCTTCGAGAAAACGTGAACGGCCGGTTGCTGGGAAAACCCTTGCGGCGGAGCGCTGACGGGGCAATGGATCGGGCGGGCCGCAGCCGATGTGTCGGTCCGCCCTGCGGCCGCCGTCGATGCTATGAGGGCCCGCAATTGGCCACGGGGAGAGCACCATGTTCCATTTATCGCGTCGCAGGTTTGTGATTTCCGCCGCCGCCGCCGGGGCCGCCTTCGGCCTCGATGGACCCCTTGAGTTCCTGCCCTCCGCCAGCGCCCAAGGCAAGAAGGCCAATGCGCCGGCGAGCGCCATGAAATTCAAGAAGTTCAAGGTCGGTGATGTTGACGTCACGACCATTTACGACGGCATCTGGGAGCGTGCCCACGATCCGGGCTTCGTCAGGAACGCCTCCCTTGACGAGGTCAAGGCGGCGCTCAGAGCCGGGGGACTGACCGACGCGCACGTGCCGATTCCTTTCACCGTCACCCTGGTTCGCATCAAGGGCAACTACGTGTTGTTCGACTCGAGCACCGGTGGCCAGCTTGCGCCGACCGCCGGCGAGTTTGCCGCCAACCTGAAGGCTGCCGGCGTCGATGCAGCTCGGATCAAGACCATCGTCGTCACCCACTTTCACCCCGACCACATCTTCGGTCTGATGGCCAAAGACACCAACGCCCAGGTCTATCCCGACGCCGAGATCATCGTGCCTGCGGCCGAGTATAAGTTCTGGACCGACCCCGCCACCACGGCCGGCGCCGCCAAGCGGATTCAGGCCACATTTCCCAACTGGAAGAACATCCGGCACATCGAGCCCGGCAAGGAAGTGGTCGCCGGAGTGCGCTCCATCGAGACATTCGGCCACACGCCCGGCCACACCAGCTACCAGGTTGCCTCGGGCAGGAGTCAGCTCATCGTGCTCGGCGATGTCACCAACATTCCGGCACTGTTCGTGAAGAACCCGCACTGGCACGCGGTGTTCGACACGGACCCGCAAATGGCTGAAGCAACCCGCCGCCGCATCTTCGACCGCGCCATCGCCGACAAGGCGATCGTAAGCGGCTACCACTACGGCATGCCCGGCGCCGGCACCCTAGCCAAGGACGGCAAAGGCTATGTGTTCAAGCCCATCGCCTGATCCCTGCTCGCAGGATGCCAGCACACGCCTGGCGAGGCGGAGGTCCGCTTTCGATCGCGGTTCGGTTGGGTGTCCTGCTGACAGCGGGCCAAGCTTCCTGTAGCTTCCATCGTGAGGGAACGGGCCGAGGGGCGGAGCATGCCGCCGCCAGCGCAGCAATTCACGCCATCGCAGATCCTCGAGGCAGGTCGCCGTGCGGAAGCGGAAGGCC
>DATLZF010000601.1:0-4821 GCA_035574135.1 Candidatus Methylomirabilota bacterium | reverse complement strand
GCCCGGCTGGATGCGTGGATCGATTTCAATCGCGACGGAGACTTTAGCGACGCTGCCGAGCAAATTTTCACCGGCGTTCCCGTGGTGCCGGGCGTGAACACGCTGGCCTTCACCGTGCCGGCCAACGCTCAGGAAGGCCCGACCTTCGCGCGCTTTCGCCTCAGCCGTCAGGGCGGGTTGAAGCCCTCCGGGCCGGCGCCGGACGGCGAAGTCGAGGACTACTCGCCCCGCATCACCGCTCCGCCCGTGGACGAATGCAACACCACCTGCAAAGGCACCGATTTCTGGCTGGCCTTCCCGGCAAACTACGCGCCGGACCCCGACAATCCGCTGCGCCTGACCCTGTGTATCCTCGGGCCCCAGGGCACCACGGGCACGGTGGATTTCCAGGGCCGCGGATTGCCCATCAGCTTTACCATTGGCGCCAGCATGAGCGCGCAGGTATCGCTGCCGGCTTCGCTCGACCTGGGCGACGCCATCGACGTGGTGACCAACAAGGGTATCCATGTGACGGCCTCGGCACCGGTCAGTGTGTACGCGGAGAGCCATGCGCGTTACACCACCGACGGCTACCTGGCCCTGCCGAGCACCGTGCTGGGCCGGGCCTATGTCGTGCAGGGATTCGGAAACGTGCATGACGACGCCTTCGACCTGGCCGGCTCTCAATTTGCCATCGTGGCCTGCGAAACGAACACCCGCGTGCTCATCCTTCCCTCGGTGGCGGCGGCGGGCCGCGCGGCGGGCGCCGTCTATGAGATCAACCTCGACGCGGGCCAGACTTATCAACTGCGAACGACCAACGGCGCGCCCGCCGATTTGTCCGGCACCTTGATCGTGGCCGACAAGCCCATCGGCGTCTTCGGCAGCCATCGCTGCGCGCAGATCCCCTCGTCGAACGTGTTCTTCTGCGACTACATCGTCGAACAGCTCCTGCCGGTCACCACCTGGGGCCAGAACTTCGTCACCTTGCCCCTGGCCACGCGGGTCAATGGCGATACCTTCCGCATTTTTGCCGCCGCGCTCGACACGAAGGTGTTCGTCAACGGCGTGCAGGTGGCGGACATCGACGCCGGTCAGTTCCATCAACTCACGCTGACGGCGGGCGCGCACATCACGGCGGACAAGCCCGTGGGCGTCATGCAATACGCCAACAGCGCGGACTTCGATCCGCAGCCGTTCGACCAGGGGGATCCCTTCATGGTCATCGTGCCACCCACGACGATGTATTCCACCAACCACATGATCTGCACCGCGCCCGAGGACTTCACGGCTCACTACTTGAACATCGTGGCCCCGGCCGCCGCCGTGGGCGGGGTGCGTGTGGATGGCGTGATCGTGCCCGCAGCCCAGTTCTCGCCCATTGCGGCCAGCGGTTACTCGGGAGCGCGGGTGGCCATTGCGGCCGGCGTCCACCAGGTCACGGCACCGCTGCCGGTGAGCGTCACGGTCTATGGCTGGGCGGAGTACGACTCCTACGGCTGGCCGGGCTGCCTCTTCTTCGGGGACACGACGCCCCCCACCCTCACCTGCCCGCCCGCAGAGGACACGATCGTCATTCAGCCCGGCACCGCCGCGGCGTGCGCTGCGTTGGTGCCGGACTACCGGGACAAGACCCGGGCCGAGGACAATTGTTCCTCGGCCAATGGCATTCGCATCGAGCAAAGCCCGGCGCCAGGAACGCCCATCGGCGGCGGCGTCCATGAGGTGCGGATCACCGCCACCGACGCGCGCGGCAACGTTGCGACCTGCATCGTCACCCTCACGGTCATCGATCCGAGCGACCCGACGATCCAGTGTCCGCAGCGCGTTGTCGTGCCCTGCCGGAATCCGGACGGCGAAAAAGTGACCTACAGCGTGACGGGCCGCACGACCTGTGGCACGCCGCTGCCGGTGGTGTGCGATCCGCCGCCCGGTTCGCTCTTCCCGCCGGGCGACACGCTGGTGACCTGTGTCACCACCAATGCGCTGGGCAAGATGGCCCGTTGCGAGTTTGTGGTCACGGTGCGCTGTCTCAAGATTGAGCCCGGTGCCAATGGCGGCTGGAACATCACCTGGACGGGGGGCGGCACGCTGGAAACGACCTCGCAGGTCAATGGCCGCTGGACGCCCCTGGCGAATGCGCGCAGCCCGTTCCGGCTGGATCCTTCTGGCCGGCAGCAGTTCTTCCGCGTGCGGTACGACGACTGATCGTCGCCTCCTCCTCGGAACCGGCGGAACCGCGCTGCGGGCCGCGTCATGAGCCGATCGACGCGATGATGAGTTGACGGGTTCCCGAACGCGGCGCGGGGCGATTCCTCGCGCCCGAGCATGGCCCGAGCGATCGCTCCCACGGGGCGTGCGGCAGGCCCGTGGTTCGGGCGCCGGTCGGAGCTGCCCGCAACCCGGCCTTCATACCGTACGGCACCCCGGTTGCCATCCTCCGCTGTAGAGACCGGCTGCGAGCAGGGGCCGGTTTGTCGTTCCTTGGTCGAAATGCGTTGGCGATCGCCCGCGAACTTGGTATTCGAGCCGGAGCGTTCACGACGATGAAACTCTCCGGCCTCCACGCACTCATTACCGGCGGCAGTCAGGGACTGGGCAAAGCCATCGCCACCGAGTTCCTGCGCGAGGGCGCTGACGTGGTGTTGTGCGCCCGCACCGCAGCGGAGCTGGAGGCCACTTGCCGCGAATTGGCCGCGGCGTTCCCGAACCGGAAGGTGTTGGGCCAGCGGTGCGATGTCTCCGACGAAACCGAGGTCAACGCCCTGACCGCCCTGGCCCTCCGTGAACTCGGCTCGTTGGAGTGTCTGGTGCTCAACGCGGGTGTGTACGGCCCCATGGGCCCCACGGAGAGCGTGGACCTCGCGCAATGGCGGCGCGCGGTGGACATCAATCTGCTGGGCGTGCTCTTGCCGTGCCGGACGCTGATTCCCCATTTCAAACAGGCGGGCCGCGGGAAGATCATCGCCCTGTCGGGCGGCGGCGCCACCAATCCACTGCCAAACATCAGCGCCTACGCTGCGAGCAAGGCGGCCGTCGTCCGCCTGATCGAGACGCTGGCAGAGGAGTTGCGGCCCCACCGGGTGGACGTCAACGCCATCGCCCCTGGCGCGCTGGCCACGCGGCTGGTGGACGAAGTCCTGGCGGCCGGCCCCGAGAAGGTCGGGGCGGCGTTTTACGCAAAAAACCAACACTGGAAAGAAAAAGGCGCTACCCCGCTCGAATTGGGTGCCCGGCTGGCCGTGTACCTCGCCAGCCGCGAGAGTGATGGCATCACGGGTAAACTCATCAGCGCGCAGTGGGATCCGTGGCCGAAGTTGCACCAGTTTCGCGATCAACTGGCCCGGTCCGACATCTACTGCCTCCGCCGTATTGTGCCCGAAGACCGAGGGCAACCAAAGTGGGAGTAACATCGTCCGCGGTCCGCGTCGCCAGCCGGGCCCGAGGTAAAAGCCCCGCCCGGGTTAGAATAAAGCGACATTCCGCATGGCCTTGCCCACCGAGCCGCGGCTGCGAACGCCGCTCCCCACGAACAAAATGCTGTCGCTCGCAAGCGAAATCTGGTAGCTCTGACGCACTGCTCACCCAGACTATGATGTGCCTCCGGCGTTCCTTGCTTGTCGTGTTGCTCGGTGAGCCCCTCTGCCGACCCCATTGCCCGAACGGAAAACCATGAGAACTCCGCGTCTCCTTCTCACCCTTGTCATCGCGGCGGGCGCCTGCCCCCCCGACCTGATCATCGGCGCGCCGATTCCTGGCTTGTTCAACACCGGCGTGGGCGCCAACGGCGCCTTGCTGGCCAACGGCGCCATCGATCCTCACTACCGCCTCGTGGCCAGTCCCGACGCCTCGGCGCCGGGGCCGAACGCCTTCGTCATCACGGATACGCTCTTCCCCATCGTTGCGGGGCCCTGGCTGGCAAGCGGCCCCGCCTCGAAGTGGATCGGGCCGATGGCCAATCAGAGCACGGGCAACCTCCCGGGCGATTACCGCTACCGGCTGACCTTCGACCTCACCGGTCTGGAGCCCGCCTCCGCCGTCATCACCGGCCGCTGGACGTCCGACAACGCCGGCGTTGGTATCTTCATCAACGGGCAGCCGACGGGGATCACCTACGACGGCAACTTCGGCGCGTTCTCGGCCACGTTCATCATCGACGCCGGCTTTGTCGAGGGGACGAACACGCTCGACTTCGTGGTGAACAACGCCGGGACCAGCGCCAACCCCACCGGTTTCCGCGCCGAACTGACCGGCACAGCCGATCCCGTGTCGCCACCCGGCACGCCCCCGGCCATCACGATGCATCCGGTCGGCATCAGTGCCGGACTCGGCGATGGCGCCACGTTCAGCGTGGCAGCTACCGGAGCGCGGCCCTTGAGCTACCAGTGGCGACGGAACTCCGAGCCGATTGCGGGGGCGACCAACGCCACCTTCACTCTGGCTTCGGTGAGCCCGGGCGATGCGGGTGCGTACGACGCCGTGGTGTCGAACCCTTGGGGCACGGCCACCAGCACGGCGGCCGTCCTCACGGTCGTTTATCTCAGTCCGGCCGAGCGCACCTACGAACCGGCCGGCGCCTCAAGCCGACGCACGGGGTTGGTCTTTTCGGAAATCATGTACCACCCGCGCGAGCATCCGGACGGCGACAACCTCGAATTCATCGAGATCTATAACTCCAATCCCTTCGCCGAGGACATCAGCGGCTACCGCATCAGCGGCGACGCGGACTTCACCTTTCCCGGCGGCACCGTCATTCCAGGGCTGGGTCGGCTTGTGGTGGCGCCCGATCCGGCGAAAGTCGCGGCCGCCTACGGGCTGGCGGGCGTGCTGGGCCCGCTGACC
>DATLZF010000600.1:0-3784 GCA_035574135.1 Candidatus Methylomirabilota bacterium | reverse complement strand
GCCAGCCGGTCGATGTGCTCTCCGGCACGCAGTCGCGGTTCTGGAAGAAGTCGATTTCATCGGTGAAGGTCCAAGGGCCATCCAGACTTTGGTGCAGGCTGACGCGGATGCGCAGCGCATCCAAACCGGTGGTGTCGAACTGAAACGTCCGATACTGACGGTCGTTTGCCGACGACTCGGGGTTCAGCAGCGACGCGATCAACGAGAAACCCGTGCCGTTGTCGGCATAGAGGAAGACGTGGGGCAGCACCACGTCGTCGAGATGATCCTGAGTGGTGCTGACGTGGATGGCGTCAATCCGGGTCAACGAACCAAAAGTGAAGTCGATGTTCACGACCGGATCACTCGCCCAGCCCACCCACTCATAGCCGGGGCCATGGCCCAGATCGGAGTCCCACGGTGCGATGCCCCGAACACCGTCAACGAGCTGCATCCCGGTTTCATCGTGATACGAGTAGGTGCCGGTGTCGGTCGCCTGATCGAACGAGTAGTGTCTCGGAAGAATCTCGACTGGCAGTGCCGAGGCCCGGTCTGCGCCCGCCGACAAGCCGGCCAGCAAAAAAAGCCTGCATAACGTGTTTTTCATAGAAAGTGTCCCCGGCATGATCCGAGGTGCGACAACCTATCGGCGACGCGCGGCGCGGCAACGGATTCCTCGTTCGGAAAAGGCCCACCCGTGGAGCCGGAGATTCACCGAAGGCAAGCCGGGGCCCTGCCCCGTCCCGTCCAGCAACGACAAGGGCAGAGAGGCGCCCGGCGACCGTGCCGTTCTTACTGATTAAGAGGAAACTGCGCCGGACAGGAGGAACGAAGGCCGGGGCCAGGCCCTCCAGCGGGCACGGGAAACTCGCCCCGGGCAAGAGGGGTTGCCGCCTTGGCCGCCGTAGAAGCATCGTCCAGTTCCAGCGTCGGGCATGGCACATCTTGGGAGGCGGCTTCGACGCGCACATGGCGGGCGCCGACGCGGTGGAGAGAATCGGACACGGCTCGGTAAGCCAGATCCGGCCGGTTACAATCGCTGCTGAGGTGCCCGAGATACAGGTGCCGGAGGTCGGCCGTGACGACCTGCTCGGCCACTTGGGCGGCGGCCTCATTAGAAAGGTGGCCATGCCGGCTGAGGATGCGCTGTTTGACGCTCCAAGGTCGCTTGAGGTCGTCCTGAAGCAGCTTCAAGTCGTGGTTGGCCTCGAGCACCAGCACATGCGCGCTCCGCACGCGTTCGATGACCAGCTTGGTGGCGTGACCGAGGTCGGTCAGGAAGCCCAGCCGCCCGGCCGCCGTATGGAGAAGGAAGCCGACGGGATCGTAGGCATCGTGGGGCACGCTAAAGCTGTCCACAGCCACCTCTCCCACCTCGAAACTGGCGCCCGTGCCGAAGAGCCGGAAATCCAGCGGAGCCGCAATCTGGGCGGCGATGGCATCGCGGGTCAGCCGGTTACAATAAACAGGAATCTGCAGCTTGGCGGCCAGGGTGGCCAACCCTTGGACGTGATCCGAATGCTCGTGCGTCACCAAAATTCCGCTAAGGTTCTCGGGTGTCCGGCCGATGGTGAGGAGGCGCTGCCGAATCTGGCGCCCGCTCAATCCCGCATCGATCAGCAATCGGGTCGAGCCGGCTTCCAGATAGGCGCAGTTGCCGCTGGATCCGCTGGCGAGAATGGTGAACTTGACTGGCACGCGGAGACCGTACGGAGCCAGCGTAAGTCGAGCAACGTTAATCGCCCGATGATGGATGTCCAAAAGACGCAGCGACGAAGCGCGATCGTCGTTCCCCCCCGGTCCAGGCACCGTCCAGCAGCGATTGTGCCCACTTACGCCTTGAGTTCCAAAACTTCCCTCCAATAATCCGCGCATGGCTCAGGGCCTCTATCTCTCGCAAAAGATGTCGTTGCAGCAGGTGCTGGCACCCCAGCTCCAACAATCCTTGCAACTGCTGCAGGCCCCTACTCTCGAACTCAAGGCCTTGGTCGAGCAGGAGCTCCAGCAAAACCCGGTGCTCGAAGAGGTCGCGATCGAAGAAATCGATCAGACCGAGAAGCGCGAAACTGAAGGTGAAGCCGACCCCAGCCCGGCCGACCCCGCCGAACCACCCGCGGACGTCAGTTTCGATCCGGCCACCGAGAAGGCCACCACCGAACCCGTGGACGATTTTCAGGCTGAGTTCGAGCGACTGACCCAGTTGGATCAAGAATGGCGCGACCACTTCGCCGAGACCAACATCCCGATGCGGCAATCGCCAGAGGACGAGGAGAAGCGCCAGTTCATGTTCGACTCGCTGGTTTCCGGCACCTCACTCCAAGAACACCTGCTCGACCAAGTGCGGTTGTCGGAGATCACCAAGGAGCAGCGGCCCGTGGCGGAGATGATCGTTGGGAACATCGACGATTACGGCTACTTGAAGGCGTCTGTGGAGGAACTGGCCTTCTCAACCAGCATCCCGGCGGAGCAAATCACCGAGGTCCTCAAGATCATCCAGAGCTTCCATCCCGCAGGCGTCGGTGCCCGTGACCTCCGCGAATGCCTGATGCTCCAGCTCGAACGGGAGAATAAGACCAACACTCTCGAATACAGGATCATCCGGGATTTCATGGAGGCGCTGGGCAAACGGAAGATCCCCGAAATCGCCCGCGGCACGGGCGAGGATGTCGTGGACGTGCAAAAAGCCATCGCCCGCATCGCCCTGTTGGAGCCCCGCCCCGGCCGCGCCTTCCTGCCAGACAACGACCAATTCGTGCTGCCCGAAGTTTTCGTGCGCAAACAAGGAGACGAGTTCGTAGTTTCCACCAATAACGAACAGATTCCACACCTTCGTATCAGCAACACTTACAAGGACTTGATGGCCCAAGCGGACGCTTCACCGGAGGTGCGAGACTACATTCGCGACAAGATTCGCGCCGGCAAATTCCTCATCAAGAGTTTGCATCAACGCCAACAAACCATCCTGAACATCGCCCGCGAGATCGTTAAACGACAGCGCGAGTTCATGGAGAAGGGGGTGGCCTACCTCAAGCCCCTGACCATGGTCCAAGTGGCCGAGGTTGTCGGCGTCCACGAGACCACGGTGAGCCGGGCCGTTTCCGGCAAATACATGGAAACGCCGCAGGGCATCTTCGAGATGAAGTACTTCTTCACCTCCGGCATTCAAACCGCCAGCGGCGAAGGGATGTCCAATACCAGCGTCAAGGACATGATCGCCGACATTTTCAAAAGCGAGGATGCCTCGAAACCGCTTTCCGACCAGGAAGTCGTGCAAATGCTCCATGCCAAAGGCATCGTCATCGCCCGGCGCACAGTGGCCAAGTACCGCTCAGAATTGAACATCCTCCCTTCGAACCTCCGGCGCGTTTACTAACTGCCACAGCACACCGTTCGCCGCGGCGTTGCGCGCACGCCGCGACAACGCCCTCTTCGCGGCCGCCGAGTGCGACCACCGCCAGTCTGATTCTCGCCGTTATCGACTCAGCACGCCCACCGAGCCGGCTGCCGCAGTGCGCTTGATGGTTCGAGCGAGGCACCAAAGCGAACGGCGCCACAGCTCACCTCACCCGCGGATGGGAGTTCACCTCGTCTCCAACGGGTCGGACAGCCAGACGGCCCTCCAAGGCGGTTCGACAGCAGCCTGGTTGGGCATTCCAAGCAGAATCCGATTGAATGCGTGCGACAAGTCTGCTAAACACAGCGGCGTTTTCCAATCCTCCCCTTGGAGATTCGGTGTGAGGTTGGCCCGGCAATTGGGCGGGCCCGTGTCCGTTTTGGCGGGGGCGGGGTGAGAAGGTGTGAAGAA
>DATLZF010000599.1:0-3038 GCA_035574135.1 Candidatus Methylomirabilota bacterium | reverse complement strand
CGCTGAGCCCTTTCGGATTGGGTAGATCGGGCCATATGACGCAAACATATTACTCCTTACGGCGTAAGTCAAGCAGCGAGTCCGAACGGCACAGGGAAATCTGCCGCTCAAACTCGAAGCTATCTTTTGCGTCCATGGCGTGCTCGGTGATCCTTGCGGAATGCCCCGCTTTGTGTCCCGGTTGGCCGTGGTGCGCTGTTTGCGCCCCCGCACGTCGGTCTCTTCCACTGGGGCTTCCAGCCACATCTTGATCAGATGCAGCAGACGCCGGTCAACCACCCGGCGCGCCACGGAGGTCATGAGTTCGACGTGCGGAATCGAGTCGAAATAGCCGGATAGATCGGCGTCGACGACTTCCCGGTGTCCGGTATTGATGAGGCGGTGCACTGCGTTGACGGCATCCAGTGCGTTGCAGCCCGCGCGGTAGGCGTACTGTTCGGACGGCAGGTCGGCCTCGAAGATGGGCTCCAAGACCAACCGCGCCGCCGTCTGGCACACCCGATCACGCAGGATAGGAATACCCAGGGGCCGTAACTTGCCATTGGGCTTCTTGAGGTAGACCCTTCTGACCGCTTCCGGTCGATAGTTCTCTTCTCTGAGTGCTTGCGCCAGTTCCCCAAGCCATCGCTCCCGCCCGTACGCCTCGACGTCGGCAAATTCCTGCTCGTCTACTCCGGCCGCTCCCTTGTTGGCCTTGCAGCAGAGGTAGGCGTGCGCCAGGAGGTCCGCGCGATACACCTTGTCGTACAGAAGGTAGAAGCGGAAGCCGGGTTCGGCCTTCGCTTGTCGCTGCTAGCGCCGTCTGTAGTTTCTGAACCGTTACCGGAGTTGTGAGGTTGCCCAATCTCCCGCCCTCGCTACTTTCGACGCCTGTCTTGAACCAAGGCCCCTTCCCTCCACCGGCATTACCCGGCTTCAACGGTACTATGAGCCTCTCCGCCACCCCATCGCGCCCGGCCTGTCCCTCGCGGGTCTCCGGTTTGGTCGTAACGCCCGACCACGCGACGGGGCTTCCCGTGTTGCAGCGGTCTTCCTTCGGTACGTGCCGTCGAAACTCACCCGGCGGAACGACTGGGTGCACGTTTCGCTCGCTTCCCCAGTCCTGACAGCCTTCCCCTCGTTAGGGCAGGGTCGGCTTCCGCATTACTCTTTTCGAGGATCTGCGCGAGCGTTCACTCACGTTACGGCCCGCGCCTTCGCGGGATGGCTAAACCACCCTTTACACCAGAGGCTTACAGCCGCTTGGTTACCTGCCACGGCTGCTCCAGTTGCTACCGGCCGGAGCGAAAGTTGCCGGAGGGGACTTGCACCCCCTGAAAGACCGTGCCTTGGCACGGCACACCCTAACGAATAAGGTTAGATCGTGCGAGCGAAGCGAGCCACGATCTGAACCGTTTGTTGGACGAGCCCGGTCCGTGAGGCGCGGGGCCGGCCTCAGAGAAAATATGTATTTGGGAATTATCCCGGTGTCGAATCCTGCCGGGAGTGTAGGGGCAAGCAAGCCCGCTTCAGGCGTGCCGTTGCGGGAGTTGGTGCCGGTTCGGGGCGGTTACGGGCCGATTATGGGCCGATTCGAGGCAAGCCGTTGCCTCGACTTGCGGGCGCCGATCTCCCGTCACTGACCGAGGGACGTTGCGCTTACATCGTCAGTGCGCCCCCGTGGGGGGAATGGGCAGCGGCGCGCCGGCGCAGAGCAAAGGCGGAAGCCGCGTTTTCACGATTTCCATCACGGCGCCGCAGCACGGGCACAGCATCGGTGGCCGTTGCTTGATCGATGCCGGCGCCCGAGCCGGAATGAACTTCAGCAGCAGGTGCAGCAAGGCGATCAGGCGCTTGCAGTTGGGATGCAGAAAGCCGAAATTGCGGGCGCGGCGAAAGCCCTTCGGCAGCACATGCTGCAGGACCAGCCACAGGAAGTGCGCACCGGACACGGTGCGGCGTTCCAGTCGGCCGGTCTTGGCGTCGCGATAGGCAAAGCTCACCTGGCCGTGGCCGCAGGCGACGATATCCTTCTCGCGGATGAGGCCGCGGTAGAGATAGCGTCCCAGGGAGACGAGCGCCTTCTCGCCGCTGCCGACCGATTTGCAATCGACCACCCACGCGCGCGGGTGGCAACAAGGGAGCGCCAATCCGGCGGCTTCGATGCCGGCGAGCGTCTTCGCTCGAAAGACCTTGGCCAGCGCCTTGTGGCTGAACAGATAGCGCCCCTTGGCCTTGCCGTGCCGCTTGGTCCGCCATCGCCTGCGCTGGCCGTCGAGCGCCGCCGCCGGCATGACCAGATGGACATTGAGCTTGACCGGGCACTCTCTGGCGTTAATAAAATTCACGCCTCGCACCGAGCGGCTGGGCCCCTTGCCGCTCCCTCACCCGGCGACAACAGCAGTTGTACGACTTCCTGCGCGCGCACCAGCACGAATTCGAACGCCCGCCCACCCTGGACGAACTGTGCCGGGCGCTGGGGCTCGCCTCGCGCGGCTCGCTGCACAAGCAGGTGCAGGCGCTGGTCGACGCCGGACTGGTGCAGCCGATTGAGCGCCGGCGGCGCGGGGTGAGGCTGCGGCAGCCAGCAGGGGAAGCCGACCTGCCGCTGCTCGGGCTTATCGCAGCGGGCCGCCCCATCGAGGCGCTGGCGAACCCGGAGCCGGTCGAGGTGCCTGCCCGGCTGCGCACCCGGCGCGAGTGTTACGTGCTGCGGGTGCGCGGCGACTCCATGGTGGAGGACGGCATCCTGGACGGGGACTGGGTGGTGGTCGAAAGCCGCGACCACGCGGACAACGGCGAGATCGTGGTGACGCTGATCGACGGAACGGAGGCCACCCTCAAGCGCATCGAGCAGCGGCGCGGGCAGGTGATCCTGCACCCGGCCAACCCGGCGCTGGCGCCGCAGAGCTACGATCCGAGCCGGATGGCGATCCAGGGGGTGGTGGTGGGACTGATGCGGGCGTATCGTTGAACGGCGCGCCGCACGGCCAATGGACAGCGCCTGGGCCCAGCGGTGGGTGTGCGGGCCGGCGGGAACTGCTCGCGCAGCTTGGCCT
>DATLZF010000598.1:0-2349 GCA_035574135.1 Candidatus Methylomirabilota bacterium | reverse complement strand
CCCACCGCCGGCGAGCCGGTTTGCAGGCTGAACCACTCCCACATCACCTGCGCCTGCGTCCAATTCGCAAAGTTGGTCGTCTCGGCCGGCGTGGGCAGGTAGGTAAACAACGGATCATCGGTCGAATTGCCGCCGCCGGGGCCCGTCCACGGGGCCCCCGTGAGGGCATGAATGATGTTGTTCGAGAAGGTCACGAGAGCAGCCGTGCGGTTGCGCACCAGATTCTCGGCCCCCGAAATGATGTTCCCCTCGAGATAGATGCCCGCGCCCTCGGCCGTGCCCTCGTCGGCGAGAATGACGACGCCGCCCTCGGGATCCTGGCTGCCGGCGATCGTTTGTTCCACGATGGTGTTGTGCAGCATCGTGTAGAAGTTGCCCTGCTTGGCGTTGGCGGCCTGGTCCACGTCGTAAAAGAGATTCCTCAGGATGGTGATCTGCGAGGTGTCCGCATTGTCCGCGCCGCCGCTAACGGCGCTGGCGGAATCCGGCGAACCGTTGCGATGCACGTGCAGGAAAATGTTCCCTTCCACCCAGGCGTCCGTGCTGTCGAGGTCCAGCAGATCGTCATCGCTGCCCATGAAAACGTTGTCGAGCACCTGCAGGATCGGCCCCGGTCGGTTGCCGCCGGTGAAATCCAGCGCGTCATTGTAGCCCCGTACGCGGCCCCAGAAGTTGCGGCGGAAAATGCCGCGGCCCCCGGCTTTGATGCCGCCGGAGCCATGCACCGGCTCGAAACTCCCGGTGATCGCGGGGAAGTGGCAGTGCTGGACCACGAATGACGCCCGATCCAGGGACACATACTGCCGCGCCGGATTGCCGAACGTGAGATGATCCAGGAACACGGTGCCATCCGTGACGTGGATGGCCGTGTCATCGTTGAATTCGAAATGAGCGTAGGCGATGCGCGTCTCGGGCGAGCCGGCAGAACCGTTGACGTTGATGCCTCCCCAACTGCCTGCCGAGCCGGGCGGCCGCGTAAACCGAATGCGTCGCGTGTCCGTCCCCTCGGCCACCAGCCGGCCGCCGTTGGCCACGATGATGTTCACCCCCGCCCCCAGGTACACCGTCGTGCCCGCCTCGATGGTCAGCGTCGCCCCGGCGGGAATGGTGAGATCACCGCTGACGAGGTACGGCCCTCCCGCCGCCGTCCACGTGGTCGTGGCCACGTTGCCGGACACGGTCACGACCGAACCGTCGTCATACCAGATGGCCACACTCGCTCGCTCCAGTTCGCGAGCCTGCTGATCGAAGGTTTGCACGGTCACGGTGTTCACGCCCGGCTGGAGCGCGAGATTGTTAATCGTCCAGGTGCGCTGCCACGGCACCCACTGGGCCGGCGCGCCGTTGACGCGAACCGAGTACGTTTCGATCACGTTGGCCGAGCCGCTGAAAGTCACCGTGGGCGTCGAGGCCTGGTAATAGCCGTTCACGACCGGCAACCCGACGTTGAGCGTCAAGGCCAGCGGGATGCGGGAGAGGACGTAATTGCGCCGCTGCGCGTTGAAGGCCTTCATGCCGTCCAGCGTCGTCGCCGGCACGTAGGAGCCGAGCACCGAGTCGAGGAACGGATCAAACTGCTCCGGTGCGAACACGGTCTCCGCGAGGTGTTTCAGGGTCCGGTAATAAACCGGAGTGATCTCCGGGTGCTGCATGAACCGGGCGATCGTATCAATGGCGTTCATCTGGAAGATGTCCTCGTTGGGATTGCCGCCGCCGTCGCCCAGATTGAAGATCGTGTCGAAATCGTGCCCCATGAGGATGAAGCGCGGATCGTTCACGCCGCGATACATCGAGTAGTCGTCGCCCACGCCCTGCCCGTTGGCGCCGTTGCAAAGCGCGGTCTCGCTGTTCTCCATTAACTGGCAGGCGGCGAAGTAAGCCATCCACTTGTCGATGTTCACCACCTGGCGGACCCGCTGGGCGTAGCCCGCATCGGAGGGACTGTTGAGCACGGCCGTCAGGTTGATCAGATCCGTCCAGTCGTTCTCGCTGGTGTTGGATTCCTTGGAGTAGCCCGTAGCCACGTAGCTGTTCGGGTTGGTGCCGAGATAGTCCAGTCCGGTGTCCGGACGAGCGCAGCGATAGATATTCCCGTCTCCGTCGTCGGGGAACATGCGGTCGGCCCAGTCGCCGTTCATGGATTCCTGCAAGGCATAGGAGCCGTAGGTAATGGACTCGGGGAAACTGTAGGCGCCGGGCACGCCGTAATTGACCCCGTTGACGCGCAGTTGCACCGCCCGGTGCTGGGCCGCCGGCATCCCCGCCTTGGTCGCCAGCGAAGAGCCGAACACCTGGAGATAGCTGTAACGGCTGTTCAGGTTGTATTCGCTGGCGTTGTTCCACAGGCGG
>DATLZF010000597.1:0-3365 GCA_035574135.1 Candidatus Methylomirabilota bacterium | reverse complement strand
GGCGATCGCCAGCCGATAGCGGCCCGGCTCGGCTCCGCGGGTTTGAATGAAGACCCGCGCTGTGAAGCCCGCGGCCGTGTCGTCCTTGAAATGCGCGAAGTAATTCCCGTACTCGGTCACCGGCAACGTGGAAACGTTCAGGACGAATTTCGCGTAAAGCCGGGCCCCGCTGCCGAAGACGTAGGGGCCGCCAGCGAGGCGAGCGTTGACATCCTCCGACTGCGCGGACGACACGTGCAGCCGACCGCTGCCCGCCAGCATTTGCCCGATGGTGCCGGAGTGATTGCGCCAAAGCCCGCCGGAAACGCGGATGACGACACCGTCCGCATAGGAGAAGTCGTCGCAGAAGATGAGTCCCGGCGAATTCACCGTCATCACGGCAAAGCTGGTGTTGGTGGATTCGCCCAGGGGGTCGCTCACGGTGATGTTGACCACGGCCACGCCGCACTGGCCGGCGACGGGTTGGAGGCTGATGGTGCGGTTCGAACCGCTTCCGCCAAGGAAGATGTTTTCCTCCGGCAGCAATGTCGGGTTGGATGACCCCACGGCCAGCTCCAGGTCTTCCGGTGCCGATTCGGCGTCCGCGATGGTAAACCCGACGGGACTCGTCCCCTCTCCCGCCCGGGCGTACACGGGGGCGATGGAGGAGACGCGCGGGGGAGTGTTGGCCGGCAGCACGGTGACGAGGAAGCTGGTGCTCGCCGTGCGGCCGCCGCTGTCGGTCACGGTGAGCGTGATGAGCGCAGCACCAGTTTGCCCGAAATCCGGGGTCACCTGCACCGTCCGGTGGGCGCCCGTGCCGCCCAGCAGGATGGCGTCGTTGCGCACCACCCGCTCGTCCGACGATGTGGCGGCGACCGCCAGTTGGTCAGGCGGCGTCTCTGCGTCGCCGATGGTGAAGGGAAGCTCGTCGGTCGGGGTATCGACGCGGATGGTCTGGTTGCTGAGGGCGGAGATGGTGGGTGGCTGGTTTCCGGTGGCGGGGGTGCCTTCGATGGTGACGAGATCGAAGCGCAGGGTGCCGTTCGGGTTGTAGGCGTTGGCGGAGGTGGTCACGAATCCGTCGGTGCCTCCTCCCGTTGCCGACCTTTCCCACTCCGTCACGATGCGGAAGACGACGCCGACGGTGTTTTCGACGGCCCCAATGCCGACGAACGAATTCAGTTGGGCGTGGAAGTTGTTCGCATCGGGCAGGGCCGCCACGCTGCTGTCGATGAAATCCACGCCGTTGAGCGAGTATTGCACGCGGACGTATTTGCTGGCGGTGCTGCTGCCCCGGAGGAACCAGCGGAGGGAGATATCCTCATAGCCCGTGGTGTCGATGGTGAACTGTACGCCGGCGGCTTTGTTCCCGGTGCCCTGAGCCGGGTAGGCGGTGGTGTTCCAACCGAAGTTGGTGGCGCCGGGGTCCGGTGTGTCGGAAGGTACCCCGTTCGCGAAGGTGGCCCGGATGCCCCCCACCAGCGCGGCCACGCCGCTGCCGGCGGAGGCCGGAATGTCATTCGTCCGGCTGGTGTCGTTGAAGTTCCACTGCGCGATGATGTCCGCCCGGCACCAGCCTGCCAGCAGCAGGGCCGTCACTGCCACAACAGTCTCCGCCTTCATAAATAGCTCTCCTTTCGCGAATCCGTCAGGGCTGCTCCACCAATCGGCCGGTTCCCGGGTCCGGTCCCTCGGTTCCCCGTCGTCTCGGAATCCCGCGGTGTTGTCCTCCGCTCGCCAATGTCCGTCCTTGGACCGGTGGAAACGGACCGGGCTGTTGAACTTCGCACCCGCCGACCGCGGGCGAGAGTACACAGGCGATCCGTTGCAGCAAGCTTCAAGTTCCG
Organism: Candidatus Methylomirabilota bacterium; assembly: GCA_035574135.1. GTDB lineage: Bacteria > Verrucomicrobiota > Verrucomicrobiia > Limisphaerales > DATLZF01 > DATLZF01. The sequence goes on along the minus strand of DATLZF010000597.1, from coordinate 1,536 downwards.
CGCAGGTTGCTCTGCCGGACGTGGACAACTTTGTACGATCCGATTCGCCGCGGCGCGGTAAAAACACCGCGTCTGCTCATCAAACCGCCCGCTCCAAGCCGTTGCGATTACCGTGGGCGCCAAAGGCAGGCGAGCGGACGCGGTTTTGCCCTTGACGAAACCTCCTTGTTCTCTGCTTCCTGCCCACAGTCCGCGATCAACATGAAATCCATCCTCCGCCTCCACTCGTTCCGACGTCAGCGTGATCATCGCTCCACCCGCGGCATCCTGGTCGCCTTGGTGTGCGCGTGCTTGCTGGGACCGTGGCCCGGCCGGGGGGCGGCCACCGATGATGTGTATGTGCTGGGTCCGGATTCGCAACCCCACCCGGGGGTGCCGCAGGGCCGGGTGATCGGGCCGCTGACCCACGCCAGCCAGGTCTTCAGCAACACCACCCGCCACTACTGGGTTTACGTGCCGGCCCAGTACGACCCGAAGACGCCGGCCGCCCTGATGATCTTTCAGGACGGGCACGCCTTCGTCAGCACCAACGGCGATTACCGGGTTCCTTGCGTCTTCGACAACCTGATCTACCGCCGCGAAATGCCGGTCACGATCGGCGTCTTCATCAATCCCGGCCGTTACCCTGATCAAAAGGAATCCTCGTCCGCGGACTGGGGCGATCGCATCAACAACCGGCCGACCGAGTACAACGAACTGAACGACCGCTACGCGAGAATGATCGTTGACGAGCTCTTGCCGGCGCTGAGGAAGGACTACAACATCTCCGACAACCCCGAGGACCGCGCCATTGGCGGCGCCAGTTCGGGAGCGATCTGCGCCTTTACGGTGGCATGGCATCGGCCGGATCAGTTCCGCAAGGTGCTCAGCACCATCGGCAGCTTCACCAACATTCGTGGAGGGCACGCCTATCCCGACCTCATCCGCCAGAGCGAGCGCAAGCCCATCCGCATCTTCCTCCAGGACGGCGTGAACGACAATCGCGGCCGCCGGCGGGGCGGGGCCTACGATCCGACGTGGGACTGGCACGCCCAGAACCGCAAGATGGTCGCGGCCCTGACGGAGAAGGGGTACGACGTCAATTTTTGCTGGGGCATTGGCACGCACTCCAACAAACAGGGCGGCGCGATGTTGCCGGAGATGCTGCGCTGGCTCTGGCGCGATTATCCCCGCCCGGACGATCCAATGGACGACAGCAACCGCAAGCTGTTCGTGCCGGCGGCTGGCGGCGGCGGGGCGGAAACGAAGTAGCGACCGCCCGATCTGCCTCGCTGCGGGCCGGGTCCGTTGGAGCTCTCGAAAAGCGTTACCAGGGATTGCCGCCCCGTCGCCTTCGAGAGGGCCAGGCCCCGTGGCCCCTTCGAAGTGCGCTCGGCCCGGAATTGCCCAGGAATTTAGGGAAAGCTGGGTAGATCGTGACCCCGGTGGTGGGGGGAAGGCAAGTAGAGGTGGTGGCGTTTGGAGAGGTTGAGGGGACGCCAGTTTAACACCGCCCCGGCCAGCGCCGGGGCCTGGGCTTGGAGGATTTGCAGCGGG
>DATLZF010000596.1:0-4239 GCA_035574135.1 Candidatus Methylomirabilota bacterium | reverse complement strand
CACCTCGGGGCAAACCAGGCCGACGGCCTTGGCGGCGCCCGTGGTGGAAGGGATGAGGTTGATGGCCGCGCTGCGGCCTCCCTTCCAGTCCTTCTTGCTCGGGCCGTCCACGGTTTTCTGCGTGGCGGTGTAGCTGTGCACCGTGGTCATCAGCCCTTCCTCGATGCCGAAGCCCTCCTTCAGGAGCACATGCACCAGCGGCGCGAGGCAGTTGGTGGTGCAGGAGGCGTTGGAAATGATGTGGTGTTTGGCCGGGTCGTACTTCTCATGGTTGACCCCCATCACGATGGTGATGTCCTCGTTCTTGCCCGGAGCGGAAATCACGACCTTTTTGGCACCGGCGGCGAGGTGGCCCCTGCACTTTTCGGCCTCGGTGAAGAGGCCGGTGGACTCGATCACCAGGTCCACGCCAAGCTGCTTCCACGGCAGGCCGGAGGGATCCTTGGCGCTGACCACCTGGATGTCCCGGCCGTTCACCACCAGGATGTCGTCCTCGGGTTTGTCGGCGGCCGACTTGCGGGAGCTGACCTCGCCCTGAAACCGACCTTGAGTGGAATCGTACTTCAGGAGGTAGGCCAGATTGTCCGCCGGCACGATGTCGCCCACGGCGACCACGTCGAGCTCCCGGCCGAGCAGGCCTTGTTCAGCAATGGCGCGGAAGACAAGGCGACCGATGCGACCGAACCCGTTGATGGCAACTTTGACAGGCATAGAATGCAGTTTCGTAATTCCCGTTCAAGACTTCGCAAACTTTGAGCGCGGCATGGTAGCGGTGGACCCCCAAGCGTCAACGCTGAATTCTGCCTACGGCTGCGCCACCGTCTTCACCGTGTGCGGGCCCGATAGAAAGCGGTCCCGGACGGCGGATTTGGGTCTTCCAAAACCATCCTGCCGTCCGCCGGAGCAAAAGCTTCGCTTACCACCGTCCAGCCGATGAGATCCACCGAACGCTCCAGCAGGTAGGTCGTGCCCGGAACACCAAGGAAGCCAAGACTTACGCGATCCGGCCCCAGCATGACGTCCGCGATCCGATGGATTGCCGGATGGGTCCCGGGCAACACTGTGATCGCAACTGAGGCCGACGCCATCCCGCCCAAGGCGTCGGCGATTGTGTAATCGAACCGGTCGAGGCCCGTGAACCCGGGCACGGGCGTGAAGGTGATGTTGGTGGTCGTGGCAATGACACTGCCTCCGTTGGTGCTGGCTGAAGCCAAGCCGATGATGCTCAACGCGTGGCCATCGGCATCGGTGTCGTTGGCCAGGAGCGCGGTGAAGAGGACGCTGGCCGAAGCGTTTTCGACTGCGATCATCGTATCCGCAACGGCGAGCGGAGCGCGATTCACGACAATGGCGAAAGCGCACTCGTTGCTGTTCCCGGACGCATCGGTGGCGATGCAATGCACGAAGTTCGTGCCGGGCACAAAGGGCGAGCCGGAGGGCGGCAGGCAGAGCACGGTGACCGGCGAACAGTCATCACTCGCCACGGGAGCCGGATAGGCGACCACCACCTCATTGGAAACCGCCGGGATGGTCACGAGCAGGTTCGTCGGGCACACCAATGTGGGAGGAGTCGGGTCCAGCACCGTCAACGTGGCTGACGTGCCGGTGGCTGTGCCCAAAGCATTGCTGACCACCACGGAGTAGGTGCCGGCATCGATTGCCATTACTGCCGGGATGGCAAGTGTCTGATTCGTGGCGCCGGGGATGGCGTTGGTTCCGTTGAAGAACCATTGGTAATGTAGTGGTTGCACGCTGTAAGCGGTGGCATCGAAGGAGGTGCTCCCGCCGCAAGCGATGACTTGATTGGTCGGGCCGGTGAGGATTCGCGGTTCGACGCATTTCCCGGATGAACCGGAAAGATAGAGAGAGACCACTTCGTCGGCAGTCAATGCCCGGCTGTAATACGAGGCTTCGTCAATCTGTCCGTTGAACAGGAAGGCCAGGCTGTCGGTGTGGAAATCGAACTGCGCGCCGATCACGAACGGATCGGGCAGGCCGTCGTCGTCGCCGATGACGCCGGTGGCTTCCGCGGTCAGAGGTGTGGTTGCGTCGAGGCTCCCGTCAACGAACAGGCGCAACGCGTTGGCGGTGGTATCGCGCACCAGCGCGACATGATGAAACTCGCCATCGGCCACCAGCCTGCCGCCCGACAAATCCAGGCCGGCGGTGCCGGGGCCATCGGCGTCGCGGAGGAAGCCGTTCAGTCGCCCATTCAGCACCGCCAGGTAGTACGTGGAGAGCCTCACTCCCGGCGTCCCGCTGCCCCCGTTCTCGTAGCGCGCCACGATGGGGTGAAAGCCGTTGGTGTCGGTGGTGCGAATCCACGCCTCGACGGAGAAGGAGTTCGTGCCCGGGTAGAGCAAGTTCGCCGTGTCAGGGACGAGCACGGCGGCGTTCGTCCCATTGAACTGGAAACCCTGACCGACTCGGGCAGAGGCATAGGCCACACCTCCCGTCGCGGTTCCATCGCTGTTGCCCGCGAGATCCATTGCGTTTCCTTGCCCTGGCCACCACGCCACCAAGCCGCTGGGTGGCGCCGCACACGGCGGCGGGAGAACCATCGTCAACGTTGCGACAACGCTGGTCACGGAGCCAAAGGCATTGGCCACGACAACGGAATAGCCGCCAGCGTCCGCCAGTTGCAGACCGGAGATGGTGAGTTGGCTCGAAGTGGCCCCGGCGACGCGCCCGCCGTCCCCGAGATTTGTGCCGTTGAAGCGCCATTGGTAACTGAGCGACCCGATACCCGAAGCGGTGACGCTACAAGTCGCCGTCGTCCCGACTTCGTTGGTTCGGCTGAACGGCTGAGTGACGATCGTGGGAGCGGTGCATTTGCCTGACGAGCCAGCCGCGAATAGCGCCGCGATCTCACTCGCCGAGAGGGCGCGGTCGTAGGCCGTGAATTCGTCGAGTGCTCCATCAAGAAAGGTAGCAACAAGGAAACCCGGATATGCGTATGCCTTCCCGAACAGGAGAGGATGAGTTCCACCCAGTGCCTTGCCTGCGTAGGCGACTTGATTTAGCAAGCTGCCGTCAACAAACTGCTTCATCATGACCCCGTCGTAGGTGACGACCACGTGTTTCCATTCACCCGTTCCAAACGGAATGGCGGTGCGAAGCTCAAATATCGATCCGTCAGTCCATCGTCCGGACATGCCGAACGCGTTCCCCTTGTTCCCGGTAAAAAAACAGAACGTCGGTCCCGTCGGGGGGTAATTCGGCGGAGACTGGCAGAATGCTGCCATGTAGTCCGGGTGCGTGAACGAATCAATCTTGATCCAGAACTCAAACGTGAATGAGGGCAGATTGGTGATGAAGTTTGGCACGATGACATGATCGTTAACTCCATCGAAGTTGAACGCTTGCCCTACTTTTCCAGGCGCGAACGTCGTGCCGTTCGTGAGGATACCGGTATTACCATTTGCGATGTCACTGGCGTTGCCTTCCGCCGGCCACCACGCCACAAGGCCGCCCGGTGGGGTTGTACAATATGGAGGTGGCGCCAACTGCGTGACTGACACTGCATCCAGCAGCACGTCCACGCCCAGCGTTGCTGTCGAGGTGTCGAGAAACTCCAACGTCGTGACCGCTGTGGTCGCGATGAATTCCAGGTGTTCCGCCGCGCCGTAGCCATGAGCCGGTGGAATGGCCGTACGACTCGCGAGCACATTGCTGCCAGCCGACCGAAGGGTGGCGAGCAGCTGCATCACGCCCGGACCCGTGCCAATCCGCCCAACGCGGAAATCGAGTGCGTAACTGAAGCCCGCCACCGTGTTAAAGCTTTGTGACACGGCGCCGCCTGTTGGCCGGTTTCCGCTGTTGAAGAGAAGGTGATGGGTTCCATCGGCAGCCGGGAAGTCCAGCTCTCCGATTTCCCCGTTGATGCGGCCAACGTAATCGCTGATGACCGTCCAACCGGTAAGACCCGCGTCACCGTTGGTCAACGCCACTCCCGTATTCAGCGCAAGGCCGGGAATTTCAAAACTTCCGTTGACCAGTAGTTGTGGCGAGGGAGGGATACCGGATGCGTTCAAAAACTCCGACGGCGCCAGTGCGCGCTCCGTCAATCGGACTTCATCAAGGTAGCCGTTAAAGTTATCGCCCGGTCCGAAGTACCAGCCCCGGCCGAGAGTCCACGGAGTGCCATTGGTCCAGAGGCGCTGCGACATGGGAACCGAGCGGTCCAGTACGCCGTCCACGTAAAGCGCGATGTTCGTTCCGTCGGTCACGGCGGCGACG
>DATLZF010000595.1:0-4913 GCA_035574135.1 Candidatus Methylomirabilota bacterium | reverse complement strand
GGAGGCAAAGGCCTGGCTGGGCGGCAATTCATCTGGCGTGGTCGCCAGATCCTCCAGCACACCGGCTTCCTCCGCCGACAGGTCGGCCCAGCGCAATTCCGGTCGGACTCGTTCGGCCTGGAGATGGTTCAGACAGGTGTTCACGGCGATGCGCGACACCCAGTGCGCCAGTGGCACCCGGCCCGAGTACTGGTCAAGATGGGCGAACACCTTCATGAACACGATCTGAACAAGGTCTTCTTCACTCGTCCGGCGGGGCCGGTGGGACCGCACCAGTTTCAACACCAGAGGGCTCAAATGATAAAGCAGCTCCCGGGCGGCCTCCTCGTCGCGCCGCCGCACGCGCCGCAGGCATTCGGCAACATCGAATTCGGCGCCCGTGGTGGTGGTTTCGACCTGCACGGTCACAACTAGCGATCATGACCCCCCGGGGATCGCCCCGGTTACGGGGGATTCTCCCGGCGGCGTTTCACCCACGGCTATCGGGTCGAGGCCGCCCATCCCCGGATGAACCCGATGCACTGCGCCACATCGGGCACCGAATGATCCCAGTTGTTTTCATACTCAATGGAAATGTTGCCGGCGAAGCCCTGCGCCTTCAACTCATCCAGGCACCCCTTGATATCGGAGACGCCGAGGCCAAAGACCTGGTCCGGCAGATGGGAACCAATGGCGGCGCGATCCTTCAGATGGGAGCTGATGATGCGGCCTCTGAGGATCCGGAGGCACTCGACCGGTTTGAGGCCCGAACTGGCCCAGTGACCCGTGTCCGCGCACGCGCCGATGCGCGGATCGCGATCCTTGACCAAAGAGAGCACGTAATTCGGATCCCAGAGCCGGTAGTCCGGGTTGCGCGGGTTCTTGGCGTGCTCATGGATGCCCACCCGGATGTCGAACTCCTTGACCAACGCCTCGATGATATCGAGCTTGCCCACGTCCTCAGTAGTGATGGCGTAGAGATCCATCTTCCGGGCGAACTCGAAGATCTTCCGCCACTCGGCTTCGTCCCTGCCCTGCACCACGCCGTAGTTGACCGCTCGAATCTGGTGCTGGGCCAGCTTGGCCTTGACCTTGGCGATGACCTCGTCGGATGCCGTATGCCCCCAGGACACATCGCGGTGTTCCGGACTGAGTCTCTGACCGGGATAGAACTCGATAAACCGTCCGCCGGCCTGGTCCGTCTTCTCGATGGCCTCAAAAACGGTGAAGCGGTTAAACGTGTACGCCTGCGTGCCCACGGCCATGCCCCCAATCTTGTGCTCGTCGGGAATCGGGCCAGCGGCCAGGGGCGAGGTCCACACCACCAGGGCGCCGAGAAACACCGGTGCCAGAACCTTTCGAATCTTCGTTGTCATTTGCATCGTTCTCATCGGGGTGATCCGCCAAACGGCGGCACGGTTGTCTGTCGCTGGTGATCCCACCGGGAAGCCCCGGCCGAGTCAAAGGAAAAGTCCCTCCGCTCCGTGTGACCGCAGGAGGGCCTGAGCGGCGCGGCGCACGTCCTCCACCAGGGCGGGCGGTTCCAGCGCCACAGCCTGCCCGCCCCACCCCAGAATCCACCGCTGAACCTCACCCAGACTGGACAGTCGCAGGTGCAACTTGAGCCCGCCGTCCGCCAGCTCCTCGATCCGTTGGGAGGCATGCCAGCGTTTCTCTCGAATGTAATCCGCCACCCGCGAGGTAAAGTGGATGACGACCTCATGATCACCGGCACCGGAATGAACGCCGAAACTGTCCCGCAACTGGCGTTCAAGGGAGAACGTCGCCGGGCGCTTGAACGTCCGCCCGGTCGGCCGCACCGCCTTGATACGGACCGGCACAAAGGTACGGATGTCGTTGCGCAGATGATCATGAGCGAACAGAAACCATTCACCGTTGATGTTGGCCAGATGGTACGGATCCACCACGCGCAACTCCGTCTCGTTGCGGCCGGGTTTGCGATAGGTCAGTTCAAGCTGCCGGCGCCGGGCGGTGGCTTGAGCCAGCGCGTCGAAGATCTCGAGATCAAGCAGAGCCTCGGCACTGGTGTGAAACGAAATGCTGCGCTCCCACTCGGACAGATTCAGGGAAATGGTGTCCGGCAACGAAGCCTCCATTTTCCGAAAGGCACTCAGTAGCGGCTTTTCAAAGCTCGTCCCCCGGTATTGTTGGAGAGCCTTTTCGGCCACGAGGAGCGCGAACAATTCGCCTTCGGTGATTTGGAGCGTCGGGAAGGCCCCCACCTCGCTCGTGTAATGGTAGCCGTTGCGCCGCGCATCGAACTCGACCGGCAACTGCAGCCGGTCGCGCATGAAGTCGATGTCCCGATGGATGGACTTGGTGCTGACTTCAAGCTCGGCCGCCAGTTGGGAGGCGTTTGGGAAGCAACCCGATTGGAGCGCTTGATGAATGCGCAGCATCCGCTCCAGCGGCGGGCGCGAGTAGCGTGCGCCCGCCTTGTGCAGCCCCCGCTTGCTCACTTCCTGTGGGCGGCCCTGCCCGCGACCTCAACCACGGTCGAGCTTGGCCAGCAGTTCGTCGTTGGTCTTGTGCTTCTTGAGGGCGGCAATGAGTGTTTCCATCGCTTCGACGGGATTCAAGTCCACCATCGTGCGCCGGAGTTTGCGCACCGCCTCGATCTGGTGTTTGGGAAAGAGCTTCTCCTCCTTGCGCGTGCCGCTCTTGGGAATGTCGATGGCGGGGAACAGGCGTCGGTCCGACAGCTTTCGGTCCAGGACCAACTCCATGTTCCCGGTGCCCTTGAACTCCTGGAAGATCAACTCGTCCATGCGCGACCCCGTGTCCACCAACGCGGTGGCCAGGATGGTGAGCGAGCCGCCCTCCTCGATCTTGCGGGCCGAGGCGAACATCTTGCGCGGAATCTCCAGGGCGCGGGCATCCACACCGCCGGTCATGGTGCGGCCGCTGCCGCCATGCACGCTGTTGTAAGCGCGAGCCACACGGGTAATGGAGTCGAGAAGCACGAAAACATCCTTGCCGGCCTCGACCATGCGCCGGCATCGCTCAATCATGAAGCGCGAAAGGCGCACGTGGGTTTCGAGATCCTGGTCGTTGGAGGAAGCAACCACCTCGGCCTTGACCGAACGCTGGAAATCGGTGACTTCCTCGGGCCGCTCGTCGATGAGCAGCACGATCACGTGAACTTCGGGATGATTGGCGGTCACCGCGTTGGCGATCTGTTTGAGCACGGTGGTCTTGCCCGTCCGGGGCGGCGCCACGATGAGACCGCGAGTGCCTTTGCCAATGGGGGTGACAAGGTCGATGATGCGGGTTTCGATCAGGTCGGGGGTCGTTTCGAGCCGAAACTTCTCAACGGGGTCGATGGTGGTGAGGTTCTCAAAACGGACGGCCTTGACGTAATCGGCAAAAGCCATGCCGTTGACGCTTTCGACCGTCTTGAGTTGCGGGCTGCTTCCACGGTGCGGAGGTTGCAAAGTGCCGGTGACGTGGCTGCCTTCCCGCAAAAAGCTTTTCTTGATCGTGTCCGGCGTGACGAAGATGTCGGTCGGTTTCGGGGCAAAATGGTTGTCCGCGGACCGCAGGAAGCCGAAGCCCTTTTCCGAGATTTCGAGGTACCCGGAACCAACCTCCGGTGTTGTGGCGCTGGGCGCGTTGCTCATATACGTCTGTCGTAGTGTTGAAGGGGTCTTTTCAGGAAAAATACCCGAACCAAGCGTTGAATGATGAACTTTTTGGAGCACCGCCGGCTTGGAACTTATAGATGACGCAGGCGGTCAGACCTTCAACGCAGCCAAGTAAACATCCCGTCCCGCAGCCGCGCAACTATTTATTTCAGGGAGGGTCAATCCGTATTATTCCCTCCAATCCGGCCACGAAACCGGGCGTTTGGGTTTGATCCCGCGGACCGATCTCGCAAAGCATCGGAGGATGCAGCGCGATCCTCTGCCCGTGGTGCTGTCCATTGCCGGTTCTGACAGTGGCGGTGGCGCGGGTATTCAAGCCGATCTGAAGACATTTTTCGCCCTCAACGTGCATGGCACCGCGGCGGTCACCTGCACCACCGCCCAAAACCCGCGCCGCATCACCGAGGTCCAGCCGGTCCGCCCCCGCCACCTACGGCACCAGATGGATGCGGTCTTTTCCGAACTACCGCCCCTCGCGTGCAAGACCGGCCTGCTGTTCTCAAGTTCTTTGATCCGTACGGTGGCGGAAACGTTCGAAAACCGGAGATGCCCCTGCCTGATCATCGACCCGGTGATGATCGCAACGAGTGGAGCAACACTGCTCTCCTCCCGCGCCCGCGAGACTCTCCTCGACCGCCTTCTGCCCCTGGCCACCCTCATCACCCCCAACTTGGACGAGGCGGCGGCTCTGACCGGACTGCGATTGCGACAGCCGGAGGATTTGCGAAAGGCCGCCCGCCAGTTGGCGGATCGCTTCGGATGCGCCGTGCTGGTGAAGGGGGGGCATCTCCGCGGACTCGATGAGGCCGTGGACTTGTATTTCGATGGCCGGACAGAGCTGCTGCTCTCGGCGCCGTTTGTGCGGGGGGTTTCAACGCATGGAACTGGGTGCACCTACTCGGCCGCCATCGCTGCGTTCTGTGCCCGTGGCAAGTCCATGAGCGACGCCGTGCGGCTGGCCAAGGTCTATGTCACCGGCGCCATTGCCCATAGTCGCAGAATCGGCAAGCACTGGATCCTCAACTGGAACTGGCAGCAACCCAATTCAGCTAGCTGAAGCCATTGGGGGCTGGAAGCGCGCGCAGGCAACCCCCGCGCTGTCACGTTGATCTGGCCCCGCACGGTTTAATAGGCACGGTGATCGCCCGACCCCGACGTCCCGCAATGGCGTGGGACTACCGGCGTCCGGGACAGAGGGCACGAGCCGGCCCAGATGACATGCGGAAGATGAGGCTTTTCCGCGAGATCCGTGTGTGGCCGGTCAAGACC
>DATLZF010000594.1:0-5753 GCA_035574135.1 Candidatus Methylomirabilota bacterium | reverse complement strand
GGAGGTCGGCGAGAGCATCTCGCGCATGCCCGGGCCGCCCTTCGGTCCCTCGTAGCGAATGACCACGACGTGGCCGGACTTGACCGTGCCGTTGAGGATGGCCTTGAGCGCCCTCTCCTCGCTTTCGAACACGATGGCCTTGCCGGAGAAGCGCAATCCTTCCTTGCCGCTGATCTTGGCCACGGCACCGGTCGGGGCCAGGTTGCCATAGAGCACCACCAGATGGCTGTCCTTCTTCACGGGGTCCTCAAAAGGCCGAATCACATCCTGTCCGGGCGGGTATGGCTTCACGCCCTTCAGGTTGTCCGCCAATGTCTGGCCGGTGACCGTGAGGCAATCGCCGTGCAGCAGCCCGCGATCGAGCAGCATCTTCATCAGCGGCGTCAGCCCGCCGATCTTGACCAGCTCGGCCATCACGTACTTGCCGCTGGGGCGCAGGTCGCCGAGCACCGGCACACGCTTGCCGAGGCGGGTCCAATCGTCGAGGGAGAGCTTGACCCCGGCGGAGTGGGCCATGGCCAGGAGGTGCATCACCGCGTTGGTCGAGCCGCCCAGCGCGATCACCACCGTCATGGCGTTCTCGAAGGCCCGTCGCGTCATGATGTCGCGAGGGCGCACGCCGAGCTTGATCAGCTTCATCACCGCCGCGCCGGCGCGCTCGCAATCGGCCGTCTTGTCGGCCGAGACAGCGGCCTGAGCGGAGCTGTTGGGCAGGCTCATGCCCAGCGCTTCGATGGCCGAGGCCATGGTGTTGGCGGTGTACATGCCACCGCATGAGCCGGCCCCGGGGATGGCGCACGATTCGAGGGCGTCCAGTTCGGCGTCGCTCATCTGCCGGTTCGCGTGTTTGCCCACCGCCTCGAAGACGGACACGACATCCACCGGCCGACCCTCAAAGCAGCCGGGCAGGATCGTGCCGCCATAGACGAAGACCGCCGGCCGGTTCAGGCGCGCCATGGCCATCAGACAGCCGGGCATGTTCTTGTCACAACCGCCCACTGCCACCAGTCCGTCGAATCCCTCGCAACCCGCCACCGTTTCAATGGAGTCCGCGATCACCTCGCGCGATACGAGCGAATACTTCATCCCCTCCGTCCCCATGGAGATGCCGTCGGAGACCGTGATGGTGTTGAAGACGACCGCCTTGCCGCCGGCCTGGTTGACGCCTTGGGCGACGCTCACGGCGAGCTGGTCGATGTGCATGTTGCACGGCGTGACCATGCTCCAGGTCGAGGCCACGCCGATCTGCGACTTCTGGAAATCGTCCTTCTTGAAGCCGACGGCGTAGAGCATCGCGCGGCTGGCGGCGCGGTCCGCGCCATCGACGACGATGGCGGAATGGGCACGGGCCAGGGAGGGAGCGGATCTGCCGGAGGATCGCACGGAACGAGCGGAGGCGGTTTTCATTTTCAGGTGCGCGGAGTCTCCCCGAAAGCCCCGCGCGAGGCAAGTGCCGGGGCGCACGGGCGAGCAAACGGAAGCGGCGGCCACCGAGGCGCGATGAGGGCGCTGAACCCCGGTTCGGCGCCCGGAACGAGCGGACACCACCGAAGGCGAGATCTGGAAACCGGCGCTCCTGACCGCCGCTTTCGTCCGCACCCGGCACGCGAAAAGGCGGTTCAAACCGAGCGGTCCATGCCGGGAAACCGCCAAGTCGAACTTCGGCCGGGCCGGGCCGGCAGGCGCAACGGCTTTTGCCCTCGGCACAACCAAGAGGGGTTGAGGCTTCGACTCATGGCCGGCGGCTACGCGGCCCGGGCCCGCTGCAGTTCGCCAAAAACGATCACGCCCGCGCCCGTCTGCACGAGGCTGGTGATCTGCACCGGTACTTGCTGGCCGATGTGCGCCTGGGCGTGGTTGACCACCATCATCGTGCCATCGCCGAGGTAGCCGATGGCCTGGCCCTTCTCGCGTCCCTCGCGGGTCAGGCGCAGGTTCACGACTTCACCGGGAACGAGCGCCGGCTTCAAGGCCAGGGCGAGCCGATGCAGGTTGACGCAGGGAATGGACTGCAACTCCGCGATGGCGGCGAGGTTGTGGTCATTCGTGAAAAGCCGGGCTCCCAGCTTGCGGGTGAGCAACAGCAGCTTGGCATCCACCTCCCGTTCCTCGGGCACGTCGGCCTCGTGCACCTTGACCTCGATGCGCGGGTCCTGCTGCAACCGCGCCAGCATCTCCAGCCCCCGGCGGCCACGCGCCCGACGGACGGGGTCCTCTGAGTCCGCGATGAACTGCAACTCCCGCAACACGAACTTCGGCACCACCAGCACGCCCTCGACGAAGCGGGCCTCGACCAGGTCGGCAATTCGGCCGTCGATAATGATGCTGGTGTCGAGCACGACGAGGTTCTCCGACAGGTTCTGTGCCTTAAAACGGACGTAGGGAATGATGAGCGAGAAATCCTCCTTGTTGCTGCGCATGGCGAGAATGATGCCGAGATAGCCGAAGCTGAGGAACAATCCCAGCCGGATGACCCAGCCGGTCTTGGCGTCCGCCCAAATGAAGAGTTCCGAGCGGTCCACCAGCCACGCCACCACGCTGCCGAGCCCCAGGCCGAAGGTGGCCGCCGAAAATGCCCGCAGAGAAAAGCCCTTGATCGCATGGTCGATCCCGATCAGCAGCCCGCCCAGTCCGAAGCCGATGACCAGGCCGTACCAGCCCCCGTCGATGATCTCCGGTCGGTACTGGCTCACGGCGTAGCCGGCCGCCGTGCACAGCGACAGAAAGAAAATGCGGATGACCCAGAGATTCATGCTTGCGACGCACGCTGCCGGCCAACCCGGACGGCCAGAACGATCAGCCCGCCCACGCGGGACCGTCGGGAACTCAACGGCGGAATCCCCGCCGGACTTAACCCGCAAACCCCGGTTCCAGGCGAAGGCCGGATCCAGCCCAACGCCCGCGGCTGCCCCGGCTCGGCCTCAGCGGCCGTCGTGACTCCGGGGAACCCGGGACCGGAATCAGTGGCATCCCCGGGCCCTTTGATCGGGCGAGTCCCCATAGCTGCCGCACGCGCGACGGGGCAGATTGCCCACAGGTTAGCTGATTGGTTTGGCTGGCCCGGCGCATCCCAGTGGAAAGCGGTGCGCGGGTGATACACGGTCAGCCGCAGTCCGCTGTCGCCGGTCTCAGAAACGGCGATTGCGTCCTGCACCACCTGGCTCGCTGTCCGGACGGAACGCCACTTCGGCGCGAAAGTCTCAGGGCCGCCCCTTTCAGCTAACCCAGGTCTGCGGGAAACCGGAGCGATGAGAGCGCCGGCGGGAAACAGGGCATAGCAGGGTGCCGCCTCTCATCGCTCCACCGCGGCCGGAGGCCGGGTTACAGGAGAGCTTTCAAAGCGTCCAGAAACCGCGTGACGTTCTCGCGCGTGGACGTGTCGCCCATCAAGCCGACCCGCCAGATGCTTCCTTTCAGCGGCCCGAGGCCGGCGCCTATTTCGATGTTGTAATCGTTCAGCAATGACTGGCGGACCGCCGCTTCGTTGACTCCGGCGGGCACGCCGATGGCGTTAAGTTGCCAGAGCTGATGCCCCTCCTGCGCCATCAGCTTCAAGCCGAGACGCTGCACCCCCTCCCGCAGGAGCGAATGGTTCTCCTGATGCCGGCGCCAGCGGTTTTCGAGCCCTTCGAGGAGCACCAGACGCAACGCCTCATGCAGCGCATAGGTCATCGAGATGGGCGCGGTGTGGTGATACACACGCTCCTGCCCCCAGTAGGAGGCGAGGAGATTTACATCGAGATACCAGCTTTGGACCTTCGACTTGCGTTTTGTGGCGACCTCCATCGCCCGCGGGCTGAACGACACCGGCGCCAAGCCAGGCGGGCAGCTCAGACACTTCTGCGTGCCGCTGTAAGCGGCATCCACCGCCCAGTCATCGATGCGCACCGGACAACCCCCAAGTGACGTGACGGTGTCGAGCACCATCAGGGCGCCGGCCTCGTGAGCGAGGCGCGAGATGTCCTCGACAGGTGTGAGCGCGCCGGTGGAGGTCTCGGCGTGCACGATCGCCACCAGCTTGACCTTCCGTCCCCGCAACGCCGCAGCCACCTGGTCCGGCTCGATGATGCGACCCCACGGCGACTCGACCTTCGTCACCCGCGCGCCACAGCGTTCGGCCACGTCCACCATGCGCTGGCCAAAGACGCCATTGACTCCCACCACCACCTCGTCGCCCGGCTCGATCAGGTTGACGAAGCAGAACTCCATCCCGGCGCTGCCGGTGCCGCTGACCGGAAACGTCATCTCGTTCCGGGTGAGAAACACCGAACGCAGCATCGTCTTGATCTCGTCCATCATCGTGACAAATGCCGGATCCAAGTGGCCGAGCAACGGGCGGGACATGGCGCGCAAGACAGAGGGCGCAACCGCGCTGGGACCGGGCCCCATCAGGAGACGTTTGGGCGGCTCAAAAGAAACTGGGACTTGCATGGCGGCAAGCTAAGGAGGCATGCCGGCCGCGGCAATGAATTAATCCCGGCACCGGCCTGCCACAGGACCTTCCCCCGAAATGGAAAGCTCCCCCTCAGTGGGGCCACGGTGCGATGAGAGGAACGGGCAACGCCGAGCGCCGTCCGGAACTCTGATGAACGAGAACAAGCCCTGATGCTTTTCGGGAAATCCCGATCAAAGAATTCCGCAGTTCGGGTCCGGGGGGCCTTCTTGGAGATGACGGGCGAGCGTTTTCAGACCCGCACGCCCGGAAAACACTTCACCACGCTTTGCACGCTTCCAGCTCACTGGGAAGGAGCGGGTGATTGGGGGGCCGGTTGGAACTACCGCAGAGACCGAGCCCGGCGCTGGTGTTTCTTGGTGGCTTTGAAACTGGCTCCAGAGGAAGGACTCGGTCAGCTTACCGCTCAGTTTTCAAGGAGATACATAGCGTTTTTCCCAAGGAAAACAAGCTATTCCTGCACTATTTGACTGAAATGTGGGTAACGGATTTTAACTCGTACCCTCTCAGTTTCTCACTCACTTTCTCACCCACTCAGGGGTCGGATTTCTGATTCTGGCTTGAGGTCATGGCCTGGTTCGTTTGAATGCGTGATCGCTCGCCAGGGACTATTTTCGGCAAAGGCCATGTTGCATGAATATACAAATAGTTTGTATATTCGCGGTGTGCGAAACAATGGCAAACCGGCGTCGGCTCTCTTCGAGATCGCGGAAGAACAGCAGGGCTATTTCACGGCCAAGCAGGCAGCGAGTGCCGGGTATCTCCTGGGCAGCCAGGCTCACCACGTCAAAGCAGGAAATTGGATAAGAGTCGAACGAGGCATTTACAGGCTGGCTCGGTTCCCACAATCGGATGAGGAGCAACTGGTTGTTTATTCGCTTTGGACGCGCAACCGCTCGGGCGAACCACAGGGCGTGTATTCTCATCAAACGGCGCTAAGCATTCATGAACTTTCGGACGTAAATCCGGCCAGGCTTCACATGATCGTTCCTCCTGGCTTTCGGCGAAGCACGAAGGTTCCGAAGCCGCTTGTGCTGCATCACTCGCTTCTTGTTAAGAAGGAGATCGAGCAACGGCAGGGCTTCGCAGTGACCCGTCCACTCCGCGCCATTGCGGATCTGGCGGCACCTGAATCCGTCTCGCGGGATATCGTTGAGCAATCCTTGGTGGAAGGACGGCGGCGCGGGTTGATTACGGCGCGGGAGATTGCGGAACTGCGCCGTCGTGGACAACTCGCGAAATGGTTCGACGATCTGCTCGTCGCAAACACAGGATGAAAGCCCCGCGACATTACTCTTCC
>DATLZF010000593.1:0-4023 GCA_035574135.1 Candidatus Methylomirabilota bacterium | reverse complement strand
CTGAAACGCCTCCGCCAAGACATACCGGGCTCGCACGTTGTTCGTCTGCCGCCGGATCAGTTCCAGCATGGCGCTCGCAGCGTTGTCAGCCTCGCCGCGTCGCAGGTCCAGGTTCGCCAGCAGCATCGTGGCCTCGGTGTGGTGAGGATCGAGCGTGAGCGCCTGGTTGAGCGCGGCCACCGCCCGAGTCAGGTCGTTGTTCAGCAACTGGGCCAGGGCCATCTGGAAGAACACTTCGGGAGCGCGAGGGAAAAGCTTGCTCATCCGCTCAAACTCTTGAACCGCCTCCGCCGGCTTGTTGGCCACCAGCTTCATGCGCGCCCGCAGCAGCAGCGCGTCGAAATGATCCGGCTTGCGCGAGAGCGCCACGTTGATGAACTTCGTCGCATCGTCCGTCCGCTTCTCGGCGAGCGCGATCTCCGCCATCAACGTCCAGCCCATGGCAAAGTCCGGCCAGCGGGTGGTCAACTCGTCGAGAATCTTCTTCGCCTCGTCCAGCTTCTGCGTCCTCACTTTGAACTCCGCCCACTGCAGCCGCCCCAAGGGTTTGGCATCGGGGAGGCTCGCGGCGATCCGGAACTCCTCGTCCGCCTTGTCCAGCTCATTCCTCACGGCATGCCACCGCGCCAGAGCCAGATGCGGTCCGCTGGCCTTCGGGTCAAGCGCCTGCGCCCGGCGGAAGGCCGCCTCCGCCGCTGGCAGATCCCGCGACCGCATGGCCAGTGTGCCCAGAGCCATCTGGATGGCCGAGGAATCGCCCGCTCGGGTTTGCAGCGTCAGGATGTGTTGCCGCACCTCCACCATCTTTTCCGGTGCCAGGGCCGCATCCGCCAGGATCAACACCGCCTCGGGATGCGAAGGGCGCCGCGCCAGCACCGCCAGCGCCTCTTCCCGGGCTTTGTCCGGCTCCCGACCTGCCAGGTAGATCGACGCCAGTTTGGCTCGCGCCTCGAGATTATCAGGAGCCAGCTCGATCGTCTTTTTGAGGAAGGCGAAGGCCCGTTGCCAGTCACCGACCTCGTAAAACACGCGCCCCAGCCGCTCAATGAGCAACGGATCGTCCGCGTCCAGACGGAAGGCGTTCAAATACTCGATCTTGGCCTTCTCCCACTCCCCCGCCTCAAAGAATCGGCCGCCTCGTTCGAGGTGCCGCGCCTTCTTGCTTTCCTTCGAGCATCCCCCCGTCAGCGCGATCAACCCGCACAGGCTCAAGGCCAGAACCACTCCGGGACGCCACGCGACCCCCAACCACGCGCCCGCTCTTCCGTCAAGTTTGCTTTCCATGATCTCTTCGTGTTTCCGACCTTCGCAGCCACCACAACAAGAAAAAAAACGGCACCAATGACACCGCAAAAAACACCGGCCCGCCCCGACGATGAACCGCAGAGTTGATCATGATGGGGTCCACGTGTACGCACAGTAGCGAAATCGTGACGATCCGCAGGGCGTTGCGGAACACGCCGAGCGGAATCACCGCCATCACCAGCACCGCCCGCCGCCAGGGCGATTGCAACAACAACCGCCCCGCCAGGAAGCTGAGGATGAACAGCACCAGGCTCGACCGGATGCCGCTGCATTCCTCGGCCACCTCGATCACAATGCCCGGCAGCCCAAAGATCAGCGCGCTCTCCCGCAGCACCGGCGTGCCCGCCGCCACCAGCAGCCAGTAGGACGCCTCGGCCGACGTGTACTGGAAGAAGCGCGTGATCCCCAGCGTCACCACCTCGGGCATCGGAATCATGAACACAAGCAAGCCGACGCTGAAAGCATGCTCCCTCACCAGTTTCCGACCGAAAAACACGAACAGCCCCGCCACCACGAAACACAGGTAGGCCGTTGTCGTGATGGACAGCACATCGTTGCGCCCGGCGTCCCACCCCCGCGTGGCCGCCCATCCGGAGAACAACATCATCGCCCCACCTGCCACGCCCGCGCCAGCCGCCCACCGCCAGGACGATTCGGCCCTGGGCTGTGGCTCGCTCCGTCGCACCCACAGCAGGTACAGCGACATGAGTGGGATCAGGACGATGTGCGAGTAGAGATCGGTGCCCAACGCATAACGCACCAACTCGACCAGCGGACGACCGAATATGAGAGTGACCACGGCCAGAAAAACCACGAAGCCGGCGCACCGGCGCAGCAATGCCGGATCGCGCGGAAGCCAGCCGGTTCCCGCGCCTTTAAGGGGCGGCGTGCCCGCGGCGGCGGCCGAGTTCTCTCTGGTTTCGATGTTCTCCATCCCTCAAGCCGCCGCACCTCTCTCCCCCGACGCACACCCCCGCCAGCCCCTCAGTTCCCGGTCCGGCTGGTCTTGGCCCTGCGCACAGACTCCACCCAGTCCTGATGCTCCAGATACCACTTCACCGTTTCCCGGATGCCCTGCTCAAACGTGTAGCGCGGACTCCAGCCCAGCTCCTTCTTCATCTTGGTCGCATCGATGGCGTAGCGCCGGTCGTGCCCGGGCCGGTCCTTGACGAAGGTGATCAACTTGCGCGAGTGCCCACCCAGATCCGGCCTGAACTCGTCCACCAGATCGCAGATCTTTTCGACGATGCGCAGATTGGGCCACTCATTGTTGCCGCCGATGTTGTAGGTCTCGCCCAGCCGACCGTTTTGCAGCACCGTCCACAGCGCCTCGGCATGATCGGTCACGAACAACCAGTCGCGCACGTTCATGCCGTCGCCATAGACCGGGATCGGTTTGCGCGTCACCACGCTTTGGATCACCACCGGAATGAGCTTCTCCGGGAACTGGAGTGGTCCGTAGTTGTTCGAGCAGTTGGTGATCACGGTGGGCAGGCCGTAGGTGTGGTGATAAGCCCGCACCAGCATATCGCTCGCCGCCTTGCTGGCCGAGTAGGGCGAGTTCGGAGCGTAGGGCGTCGTTTCGGTGAAGTAGCCCGTCGGCCCCAGACTGCCATAGACCTCGTCGGTCGAAACATGATGAAAGCGGCACTGCGTGCGGGGGTCGAGCCGGGGCGGCCGGGCGCCCAACCACAAGTCCCGGCAGGCTTCGAGCAGATGAAACGTGCCCACGATGTTGGTGTGGATGAAGTCATCGGGGCCGGTAATCGAGCGATCCACGTGCGATTCGGCCGCCAGATGGAAGACATGGGTGATGTCGTGCCGCCGCACCGTGGCCATGACCGCCTCCTTGGCGCGCAGATCGACCTTTTCAAACACGTATTTCGGGTGCCCTTTGACCGGGTCGAGATTGGCCAGGTGTCCGGCGTATGTGAGGCAATCGAGGTTGACCAACCGCACGATTTCCGGCCGGTCAATCAAGTGGCGGATGAGATTCGATCCGATGAAGCCGGCACCGCCGGTGACGAGAAGATTCATGATCAATTCACGCAGTTAACGGGATTCCGGAGTCCAGCGGCGGAAGGCATCTTCCAGCGCCTCCTCGACCGACCGCATTGTCACCCCCGCGGCCAGCAGTTTCGATGCGTCGAGGATGCAGTTCGAGCGCGGCGTCCTGGCGGCAACCCGGTAGAACTCCGCGTCGTCAGACCAGTACTGGAATTCGCGCTCGACGCGCAAATGCTTCTTCAGCAAGCCCACCACCTGCCGCGTCGTGACCCAGCCCGGGTTGGTGATGTTGTAGATGCCAAACGCCGCCCGCCGTTCCCACAGATCGAGGCAGGCCGTCACGAAGTCCGCACGATGCGAGATCGAATTGACGTTGTCGTACACCTTGGCGTAACGCTGGACTTTGGAGAGGAAATTTCGCTCGTTGTCCTGCTCATCAAAGGGAATCCGCAGGCGCCAGATGTAGGTCCGGCCGCCGGCGGCTTGAATGACCTCCTCCGCCAGTGCCTTTGTACCGCTGTAGAAGCTGCACGGCGGCTGCCGGAAGCTGAAATTGGGGGGATCGGCCTCGGTGAAGCCATGAAACACCTCCGGGTGTGTCATCAGCAGCTTGCGCACCTCGGGGCGGGTCAGGTCCCTCTCGATCCGCTCGCCCGCCGCGTCGCGCACTTTGGCCCCGGCGTAAATGCAGCCGGACGAAACGTGTCCCCA
>DATLZF010000592.1:0-11902 GCA_035574135.1 Candidatus Methylomirabilota bacterium | reverse complement strand
TCCGGAGGCGTGGAGTTGCGCCTGGCCGATTTGCTCGACGAGCCGTTGATGAAGGCCACGGCCCGCGTGACGCTGGAAATGGATTTCGAGCGCCGCGTGTTCGAATTGACCTTCAGCGGGCAGCTCTCGATCTACAAGCTCGGCGCGGTGGGCGCCACGGCCGGCAGGTTTGTGCTCGACCTGAGCTACACCTTGAGCGATTCGCCGCAGTTCTGGGGCGTGGCCACGCTGCAAACGAACTTCGAGGAGCTGGAGCAGTACGGCCTGTTCATCCTGGGCAACGGCACGCTCCAGATCAACACCACCGACTTCGTCAGGACCGAGACCCTCACCCTGCCCGGCATCGGGCCGAACAACACCGACCTGACGCGCACCTACCAGCTCGCGCCGAAGACGTTTGCCATTGAGATTGTCGGGGGCCTGCGCGTGCGGCCGCCGGGCGCGGAGAGCGATCTGTTCCGGATGGAGGGCGGGTTCTTTCTCAAGATCAACCCGCAGCGCTTCGAGGTGTTTGCCACGGCCTCGCTGTCCTACGGGATTGGCGCGGCGCAGATCACCTATGGTGAAGCGACGGGGCTGCTCGTGGTGGTGACGCAGCCGACGCGCCCGGGCGAAATCCCCGGGGTGGCCGGCTCGTTCAAGGTCAGTTCGTCGGCGGGCATCGGCATCCCGAACGTTGGCGACCTCTTCAGCATCGAAGGCTCGGTCACGGTCTCGTTCAACACGACGCTGGCGGATCAGACGTTCACGATCCCGGAGGCGTTCCTGCCGCTGCTCAAACCGGGCGATCCCACGAGCATCAACGTCTTCGGCTCCGAGCCGGGGTTGGACGGCCGGAAGGTGCCGGGCTCGTTGCCGGCGGTCTATTTCGTCGTCTCGATTCAGGCGGAACTGACGATCCAACGCTTCATCACGCTCACCGGCTTCATTCAGATCTCGGTGGCGGGCAACACCGGCGGCGTGCTCTCGCTGAAGGTGACGGGCGCGGTGGGCGCGGATATCCCGCTGCTGGGCGCGCTGTCCGGCTCGCTCAACTTCAACGCCTATATCGGGACGAATCCGGCCGACACCGGCATCGTGGGCCGCATCCATCTCGTGCTGGTGAGCAATCGCATCCCGGGCGTCCAGTTCGACGGCGAGTTTTTGCTGGAGATCAACACCTTCAGCACCGGGCGGACGATCCAGACTTTCGTGATCGACGAAACGACGGGGCGGTTCATGCGCGAGGCGAATGGGCGGCTCAAGGTGGGCAACGTCACGCTCGACCCCGGGCCCGGCGCTGTGTTGATGCTGGGCGGCAGGTTGATCGTCGGGAACACGCTCACGCTGGAGGGAACGTTCACCTTCGTCATCAACCCGACGCGCCTGGAGGTGAACGCGAGGGCGATGCTCCGGCTTGATCCGATCGGCCAGGTTATGGTCATGGGCGATCTGCGCATCGACAGCGAGGGCCTGGTCGCTCGCGTCAACCTGAGCCTCGATCTGAGCTTTGGGCGCAACATCGGATTGGAATTCGAGGCGAGCGCGTTGCTGGAGATCAACACCACCGGGCGCGAGCAGATGTTCGAGAGCGACCCGACGCCGATCGCGGCCGGGTTGCGCATCCGCATCACGGGCTCGGTGAACTTCCTGGGCTTCGCCCGCGGCTCGGGCAGTGTGGAGATCATCATCAACAACTCCGGGATGCAGATCATGTTCCACGTCGGCTTCAACATCGGCGGGCTGTCGTTCCGCGCCGATGGGCTGGCGGCGGTCTATGCGGGGGCGAACCCCGGGTTGGTCATGGACCTCGCGGTGTCGGCGCGGGCCGATGTTTCCGTGTTCCTGATCGAGGCCAGTGGCCGGCTTAAACTCAACACGACGGGCATCACCCGCAACAACGTGGCGCCGGGCTTCGTGCTGGCAGTAAATGGGACGGTGGACATCCTCAAGGTGCTCAAGTTCGACGCCGGGTTTGACATCATCGTCCGCGACAACTACTGGCGCTTCGGCTTCAACGCGAACATCGACTTCTTCAGCCTGGTGGAGCTGCAGGGGAGTGGTTACCTTGATTCGCGGGGCAATTTCGACATCAGCCTGCGCGGTGAGTTTGTCCTTGGCACGCGCAGCTTCGGCCTGATTGGCGAGTTCCATTTCCGCCTCGTGTCGGAATATCTGACCGACAACACGGGCAATCCCTATTACCGCTTCATCCTGAGCGGCGGCGCCGCGGTCGAGGCGCGCGTGTTCGGCATTACGCTGGCCGGTGTGGGTTTGAGCTTCGAATTCCGGGCCGAGGGCGCGGGTCGGGTGGAGATCGAGTTGAGCGTGACGGTTCAGATCAAGATTCTCTTCGTCAAGGTCAGTAAAACGGCCAGCTTCACCATCGGTTATCTCGAATTGCCGCGGCCCGTATATCTGGCCGGCAATCGCAACGGCGATCCACGCGCCTGGAGCGGCGGTGAACTGAACCTGAACATGGGCGACCGCGGTTACGCCCGGAACCTGGCAGGCGACGCAACCGACGAATCGTACATCATCGAGCAGGTGGGCGGCACGGCCAATGATGCGACCATTCAGGTGACGGCGATGGGCCGCAGCCGCACCTACGAGCATGTCACCTCGATTCGCGGACTCGCCGGCAGCGGGAACGACACGATCATTGTCAAACCGGGGGTCTCGGTGCCGGTGTTCCTGGATGGTGGCAGCGGGGACGATGTCATCGTCTATGAAGGCAACGGCGGTGGCACCTTCCATGGCGGCGAGGGTGAGGATTACATCCAGACCGCCGGGGGCAACGTCGTCGTGGACGGTGGCGCAGATGGCGATTTCATCCTGCACGAGGGTTCGCTGGCGGCGTTGTTGATCGGGGGCGCGGGCAACGACCGCATCATCGGCGGCTCGGGCGCCGACCAAATCTTTGGCGACGATCAAGCGGGTCTGCTCGGTGGCGACGATGACATCACAGGCGGGGGCGGTGCGGACGTCATTACGACCGGCGCCGGCAACGACCTGGTGAATCTCGCTTTCAATGGCTTCGGCAGCGTGATTACCGACGGCTCGGGCAACGACCTGCTGTGGATCACGGGCACGTCGAGCGCCGACAACATTGTCATCAAGCCCGGCGTCGTGAATGGACAGGTGATGCTCCTATCCGGCGGCGGAACCATCACCGGCAATGGCCTGGAGCAACTCCGCGTGGATGCCGGCACCGGCTCGGATTCGATCACGGTGGAAAACCTCGCGAATTCCGGTGTCACCAGCCTGACCTTCGATCTGGGCCGCCGTGCGGCCGTGGTGGGGACAACGCTCGATGAAGATGGCCAGGTGGTTCCAATCTTCGCTTACTCGAACGACGGAGGGACGGACACCGTACGCATCGTCGGCACCGAACAGGCCGACATCTTCCAGGCTTCGACCGGTGCGGACGGTGATGGCGTGGCCCGCGTGCAGGTGATTCAGGGCACTCGGCAGTTCAACCTCTACAGCAGCGTACGCTCGGAGAACGACACCCTGATCTTGGACAGCCTCGGCGGCAACGACACCATCGATGCCGGCGGCATGACGGGGAGCGACCGGATGGCGTTGAAAGTTGCGGCGGGCTCTGGCGATGACCGCGTCATCGGATCGGACTTCAATGACGTGCTGGACAGCGGGGCGGGCAACGACACCCTCACCGGGGGACGCGGGCTGGACACGTTCATCGACGAGTCGGGTGTGGATACGCTGGTGGAAAACCAGGATGCCGACATGGCCCTGTTCGACAACCTGTTTGTCGTCGGTGCGCTTCAGCCCGGGCAGACCAATCGTTACGACGCCCTCGCCACCACGGTGGAGGACCTGGGCGGCCGGTTTGAATTCGCGCGCCTCACCGGTGGCAGCGCCGGCAACGCCATCTCCGTGGGCGATCGCGAGAACCGCATCGTGGTGGGCAACGTCAGCCTCAGCGGTCGGCCGTGGGACAGCGGTGACGTGCTCGGCGGGGCTGGCAGCGGCGGCGGCACGCCGGTCATCATCGTGGATGACGGCGGGGGCGGCTCGGATCGGCTGAACGTGGTCACGCCGCTGCCGCGCACCAGCATCTCCGGCGCAATGGACACTTTCGTCCTCAACGGCATCACCTACCGCCGTGTGGTCTTTGACGCATTGCCCGATTACGTCCTGTTCCGCAACCAGGAGGAGGTGACCATCACCCTGGGCCTGGCCAGCGATTCCTTCACCATCGAGGACACGCACACGGGCCTCACCACGCTCAATGCCCTGGGTGGCAATGACGTGATCGCGGTGCAGCGCATCTCCGGCCCGACGGCGATCAACGCCGGCGACGGCGACGACGAAGTGCATGTCAGCGACCAGGTGGTGGTGGTGGAAACCTCACCGAACGTGTTCAATTTCCTGAACACCACCGGCACGGCCAACAACATCGTCGCTTCGCTCACCATCAATGGGGACGGCGGTGACGACACCGTGACGATCGACGACAGCACCGACGCTGCGGCCAATACCGGCGTGCTCACCGCCACGAGCCTGAGCGGCATCTTTGGCACCGGCGGCAGCCTGACCTACGGGACGCTGGAGACGCTGAACATCAACCTGGGTACGGGCGGCGACACCATGAACGTGCGCTCGACCGCCAACACCACCAACATCCGCACCCACGGCGGCAACGATACGGTGACTGTCGGCAGCACCGCAGGCGGCGTGTTCGGTGACGGTACGTTGAATGGCATCAGTGGCGGGCGTCTGACGGTGTGGGCGGGCAACGATCCGAACGACATTCTGAACGTCGATGACGGCGGTGAAACCAACGCCAACTCCGGCCGCCTGACCTCCATTCGCTTCACCGGCTTCGGCATGACGCTCGGAATTGAGTATCACGACTTCGAAATGCTGGAGATCAAGCTGGGTGAGGGCGCCGACACTCTCTACCTCGAATCGACCCACGCGCGGGCCACGCAGATCAGCACCGGCGCCGGCAATGACACGGTGAACGTCAACCGGATCAACGGCGAGACCAAGCTGCTGGCCGGCGCGGGCCAGGACACGATCCGAGTGAACTACGATCAGGACGGGCGCCAGACGTTTGAGGATGGCGTCGATTCGACCCTGGGCCTGTATGGTGGCGCGGACGACGATCTCTACGAGATCGGCCTGTCCGGCGAGGGCGAAGCCAGGATTCTGGTCGATGAATTGAACCAGGGCGGACCGAGCGGATCGCAGGCCAACGTGCTGAAGATTTACGGCACCAACGCGGGCGACTTCTTCCTGTTCCGACCGGGCCTGGTGGCCGCCATCGAGGTGGACGCGAACCGCCAGCCCGTTCCGAACGGGGTGGTCGAGCGCGTGCGGTATCAGGGCGAGATCGCCGGCGGCATCCAGATCTACGGGCGGGACGGCGACGACACGTTTGTGCTCGATGACGTGCTCTCCACGCTGGTGCTGTTCGGGGACGCGGGCAACGACACCTTCCAGATCGGGCAGGTGTTCCAATCACCGCGGGACGCGACCAATCCGTTCAACGGGCTGACGTCGGACGTGTTCTTCGGCGAACGCTTCGTGGCCGAGACGTTCAGCAACCATTTCGAGACGACGCTGACCACGCGCGGCTATCTGAGCAACGGTGTGAGCCGCTCGACCACGATCTTCGGCGGCATTGGCAATGACAGCTTCACGGTGTACCGAAACAAGGCCGAGCTGTTCCTGTTCGGTGACGAGGACGACGACTCATTCCGCGTGCGCGCGTTCGTGAAGGTAAATCCGAACGATCCCAAGGCGCCGTTCACCAACATCAACGGCGGCCAGGGGGCGGACTTCATTTCATTCACCGTGAACGCGCCGGTGCGCATCGAGGGCGGCGACGGCTTCGATTCGTTGACCGTGGTCGGCACCGAGTTTGGCGACGACTTTGTGGTGAGCGATCAGGGCGTGTTTGGCGCCGGTCTGTTTGTGACCTACGGGGGCATCGAGAAACTGATCGTCGATGCGCTCGAGGGCAACGATCGTTTCTACATCCTGAGCACGCCGGAGGGCGCAGTGGTCGAGCTGATTGGCGGCCGCGGCAGCGACACGTTCAACGTCGGCGGTGGCAACGGCGGCCAGCCGATCACCGTGGTCAGCCGCAGCCTCGAGGGCCACAGCGGGCTGATTGACCACACGCTGCTCAGTTCCGCCCTCGACTACAACAACCTCTTCGCCCAGGACCTCTCGGTGAAGGTGGCGGACAACGACGCGGCGGGCGTGGCCATCCAGATGGTTCAGCCCCTGCGGGTGTTTGAAAGTCCGCTCGCGCCCGTGGGCCTGGTGCAGGCGACCTACCTGATCGTGCTGACCCGCTCTCCCGAGGAGAACGTGCGGATTACCGCCGCGCCGGCGCCGCCACGCGAGCGTGACCAGCGGGCGGGCGGACAGGGCATTTTGCTCAACGGCAGCGCCAGCGGCGTGACGCTCCTGTTTGATCGGCGCAACTGGTTCATCCCGCAGATGATCACCATCACCGCGCCGAATGACGCCCTGGCCGAGGGCCGGCAGTTCATCAACATCCAGCACAGCGTCGTACAGGGTGGGGCATCCGATGACGGAGGCGCCTACGACCGCCTGGCCATTCCGGGTGTCGTGGCGGAAGTGATCGATGACGACGCGGCGGACGTGCTGATTGCCCGCACTGGACAGAACACCCAGGTGAGCGAGGGCGGTGCGGTGCCCTCCCTGGCCACCGACACGTATTCCGTGGTCCTGACGAAGCAACCGACCGGCAACGTGACCATCCACCTGTTTACCGACGGGCAGGTGCAGACCTCGGTGGCGACCCTGACCTTCACGCCGGCCAATTGGAACGTGGCCCAGGTGGTCACCGTGACGGCGGCGAACGATGCCAGCCGGGAGGGCATCCATTATTCGCGCATCACCCACAAGATTGCGGGCGTGACCGACGCGGCCACGTTCGATCCCGTTCGCGCCAGTGCCTACTACGGCGTGGCGCGGCCGGACGTCGTCCACGGACTGGCCGGCGCGGTGAACGGCGATCTGGAAGGGACGGTCTCGGCCGGCGTGATTGCCGACGGCGCATGCCTGACCGTCGCGGGGCAGGTGTTGCCCGGCCTGGCGTGGCGGCTGCGGTTGGACGGGGTGGAGTACGCCTACTTCGCGGTCGAAGGCGACACGCTGGAGGACGTGGCGGTTGGTTTGGGCGCGTTGATCGATGGGACGAGCGAGTTCGCGGCGACGGTGAGCGGCTTGGAGATCGAGATCACGCGCGCCGATGCCGCAGCCTTTGCCGTGGCCTTCGTCGGCACGGGCGACCTGGAACTGGTGAACCCGCGGCTGCGCCTCAGCGGCCCGGCCTTTACGCTTGTTCCGAGCGCCAATGTGAGCATGACGGCCAGCACCCCGGCATGGACCGAGAGCACGCTGACCCTTGCGGGTGCCGTATCGACCGGGGTGATGTGGAAGCTGCGGTTGAACGGCGTGGAGTTCATTTACACGACCGAAACCACGGACCTGGACCTCGCCGCCATCGCGGTGGGGTTGGCCGATGTCGTCAACTCGGCGATGGGCGGCGCGTTCAGCGCCACCCCCGACGGCGACACGGTGGTGATTCAGGCGGGCGGGCAGTCGTTTACCGCCGAGATCGTGCGGGAAGCCGTCGATGGTACGGTCAGCAGTGGCGGCTCGTTTGCGGGCACCTTGAGCACCACGCATTACGCGCAGATCGAGCTGACGTTCACGGTCGCGGCGAATGTGGTTCCGGGCACGGCTTGGGAACTGGTGCTCAATGGCAGGACCTACCGTTACGTGGCGGGATCGAACCGCGACGTGACGCGACCTGCCTCGCTTGACGTGCGGATCGCCGACGATGACACGCCGGGCGTGCTGGTAACCGAGAGCAACGGCTCCACCCGCGTGATCGAACCCAGCAACTTCGTCGTGCTGGGCAGCGGCTTCGTCAGCCAGCAGACCGCCCCCCGGCTGGTCTTGCTGCTGGGCGGTACGGTGACGCCGGGCAGCGTGTGGACGGTGAGTCTGCGGGACAACACCTCCGGCGGCGTGGTTGGCACGGTGAGCTACAGCGCCCGCACGGGCGACACGCTGGCCGTGGTGGGCCGCGAAGTGGCCCGCCTGCTTGACGCCGTGGCCGGATTCAGCGCGGGCCAGCAGGCGTTTACCACGACGGCGGGCGACCGGGTGGTGCTCTGGATCAGTCGCGACACCGGCACGGTGGATTTCACCGTGCAGTACACGATCCCGATGGGAGGCAGCGCGACGAACAGCGGCTTCGTTTCGGGCTTCATCGGCGACTTCGGGACGTCAATCGTGCGCGACACCGGAGTGCATGACTCCGTTTACACCGCCCAGAACATCGACCTCGGCAAGTGGAGCAAAGGGGTCAACCCGAACATTGTCAGCGCCACAACGATTCCACACCTCACCATCCTCGGCACGAGCCTGGGCAACGGTGAAACGGATTTCTACAAGTTCACCATCACTCAGGAGATGCTGGATGACGACCCGGCCATCCGCGCCATTTTCGACATCGACCACGGCTTCGAGCTGGGTGACAGCCTCCTGTGGGGCAGCCGGCTGCGGTTGTATGACGTGATTCCCGATCCCAATGCCACGGGCAGCACTGTGGCGCGGTTGCTGGCGCAGGGAGCGGGGGTGTCGAGTCCGGTGGTGGGCGCGGGCGGCAGCTCAACCTGGCTGGATGATTATCTCGAGTACACCTTCATCACCCCGGGCACGTACTACATCGAAGTGGACAACTGGATCGGCTTCGGCGGTCTTCCGGAAGGGATCGACTACGAGTTGCAGGTCTCCATCGAGCAACATCCGGTGGATGCGTTCATCTTCGCGCCCGAGCCGACGCCGGAGGACGAAACCGGCAACAACACGATCGTCGATGCGCAGGATCTCGATCCGGTGGCGAACCCCGGCCTGAATTTCTTCACCTTCTTCGATCCGAACGTGGGCGGGGGCGTGCTGGATTTCCTTACGCCCTACGCGCGCATCCAGGGGGCGGGTGACGGCTCGTTCGACATCTTCGAGTTCGAGATCACCGACGCGATGCTGAATCCGAACGCCATCCAGACGATCCTGGACACGCCGCTGGCCGGGCCGTTCTTCACCCAGATCACGCTGGATCTCACCGGCCCCGTGTCGGTGGGAGACGTGTTTACGCTCACCTTGCGGGGGCGCGACTTCGTTTACACCGCGCTGCCGGGTGACCAGGCGGACGAGGTGGCGGCGGGGCTGGAACAGTTGCTGCGAACGCAGGCGCCGGGACGTTACTCCACGGCCATCAGCGGCAACGCGCTGACCATTAGCGATCCCTACGGCTTTACCTTTGGCGGGTTGCGCCAACAGGTGGCGGCACCGGGCACGATCACGCGCACGACCACGCCGGTGGAACAGGGCACGAACACGCCGATTCGTTTCTCCAGCGCGACGGTGGCGCTGGCCAACGCGGGCGCGCTCGTGGCGGGTGAACGGTGGTCGGTGAGCTTGACAGACACCTCGGCAACGCCGGTCACGGAGACCTTCTTCTACGACGTGCAGGCGGGCGATACCATCGGCGACGTGATGGCGGCGTTGCTCGACGAGGTGAACCGGGCGGCGAACTACATCGCCTCGGGCACGCCCAACGCCAGCAATCCCGCGAGCTTCACCATCACGCGCGCCGATGGCGGACTCTTCGCTGTGCGCGTGTCCCTGCAGAGTCTGAACCCGCGTGGGACCGCGACCATTACCGGAACGCCGGACCCGACTCAGGGTCCGGCGGTGAACTGGGCCAGCGCATTGTTCGCCGCGCCGACGCCGCAGGTGTCGGGTGAGGTCTGGACCTTGACCATCAACGGGACGGCTTACGAGTTCACCACCGGAGGCACGCTGACGCTGGGCGCGGTGCAAAACGGTTTGAATGCCGATATTCCCGCCAGCGAGCCGTACACCGTGGCGGTCAACGGCACCATGCTGGAAGTTACGACCACCGGGGACTATTTCACGGCGACGCTGACCGTGACGCCGCCCGTCGTGGATTACTCCCCCAACACCCGGTTGATCACCCTGAGTGGGCCGGTGGTGGCCGATGACGTTTGGGCCATCGTCCTTGATGGCACCCCGCGGCAATACACCGTCCTTGCCACCGATGACAGCCTTGAAGACATCGCGGCCGGGCTGGTGACCGAGCTGAACGGAGACACGGATTATCTGGCCGTGGCCGAAGGCGGCAGTATTCGCATTACCCGCCTCACGGCGGGCTCGGTGAGCGTGTCGAGTCCGACCCGCAGCTTCACCAGCGGCGCGGTGGGCGGCGCTGCCGTGACCACCGTACTGGTGACTCTGGGCGGCACGCGCAACCTGGGCGAGACGTGGCGCATCACGCTCGACGGCACGAATTACGACTTCGTTGTCACGGCCTCGGAGACGAACCTGACGATGGTGGCGGCCCAACTGGCGAAGAAGGTGAACGACACGGCCCCCGGGTACACGGCGGCCGCTTCGGGACAGGTCATCGCCATTGTGAAACTCGACGGCACCGCCATCACGATCTCGCTGACGCCTCCGACAGGCGACACGATGAATCAAGCCGCCGCGACGGCGACGGAAGTGGTGGTGTTGAGCGGCTCCACCATCACCGGTGACACCTGGGCGGCGACCCTGGCCGGGAACGACCGCGAATTCACGGTCGGTGGAACGCAGACGCTCGCCGCTGCCGCCACGGGCCTGGCCGAGCAACTGGCGCTCGACACGGCTTATGCCGTCGCCGCCAAGGACGGCACCATCACGATCACTCGCATCGCGGGCGGCGCCATCGCCGTTACGGCGCCGACGCGCGAGACGGCGGCGGGAGCGACCACCGTGTCCACCCTGACCACGAAGGGCTTTGTTCTTGGTGGCAGCGTGACCAAGGGCGAGACCTGGGTGTTGGAACTGGACGAGGCCGGGCCGTTCGACCACGTGGTGGCCGATGGCGAGGATCTGGTTGACGTGGTGACGGCGCTGGCCGGGGCGGTGAACTTGGCTGGCGCCGGTTACACGGCGGTGCTTCGAGGGACCACGCTCATCATCACGCGCACGGACGGAACGAACTTCACGCCCGGCGTCACGATCGCGCCGGTGGCGAGCGGCGAGGCGTATTCGTTCTACGATCAGGTGATCCGGTTCGTGACCGGCTACACGGCGCGGCCGCTGGATCAATGGTCGTTCGTCCTGGGCACCACGCCGCTTGTCTCCACGGCATCGACCAACGCGCTGATCCTTGATGATTTCGTGAGCCAGATTGACGGCCGGACGATTGTGGGAGCCGGCGGGGCCAATCCCTTGAGCGCCTTCCGCACCGGCACGGACACGCTGACCATCCGTGGAAGCCGGGGCGTGACGGTGACGGTCAATTCGCTGGCCTTGCAAAGGGGTGTGGCTGCACAAATGACCACGGCGGACACCCGACCGCATTACGACGAGGTGACCTTGACGTTGACCGGTGCGTTTGTGTCGCGCGAAACCTGGATCGTCACGCTGGATGGGGAGATCTTCCGCTATGACGTTCCACCCGCGGCGGACGTGTCACCGCAGAACCGCGATCTGGAATTCATCGCGCGGAACCTCACCACGCTGATCAACGCCAGCGCGCGGTTCAACGCCACGCGCAACGGGGCGGCCATCACCGTCACCACGGAGGAGCCCAACGATCCGTTTTTGGTCGAGGTGTCGCGCGGCGGAGGCAGGGTGGAGGGAGTGTTTGACATCGACCGCAGCACGCTGGTTCAGGGTGTGTCGCGCATTCCGTTCCTGGATTTCCTCGGGTTCGGCACCTCGAACGCCTTTACCACCAGTCTCGTGCTGGAACTGCTGGATGAGAGCGGCAACGTGCTGGGGCGGGACTGGATCTACGAGCCGGGCCGCAGCAACGCGATCGACGCGGGCAGTG